>NZ_JAMBDS010000005.1:0-93573 GCF_025143785.1 Brachybacterium sp. p3-SID1565 | reverse complement strand
GTAGATGCGGTACTGACGTGCGGTGTTGGTGAACGCGCGCAGTTCCTTCTTCCACGCCTTCACGATGGCGTCGGGGTCGTCACCGGCCTCGAGCATCTGGCGCATGCGCTTGGTTCCCGAGAGGCGGTCGATCCAGCAGATGTCGGCCTCGGTGCGGCACTTGTCGCCCTCGCGCCAGTCGACCTCGGGGACGTTACGCAGCAGCGCGGCGAGCACGTGCACACCGGTGCGCACGGGCTCGAAGGCGTCACGGTCGGTGATGTGCAGCTGCACGCCGCCGCTGAACTTCCCGGCCTGCTTGGACGAGGCGGGGGTGGCGAACATCGGGCGGGCGATCATGCCGGGCAGGTCCGCACCGTGCAGGTCCGCGATGATCGCATCGATGTGCTGCTCGGTGATGAACGGGGCCCCGAACCACAGGAACGGGGTGGTGGTGCCGCGACCCTCGGAGATGTTCAGCGACTCGATCAGGCCCGTGCCCGGGTACACCACGGCGGTGTCCAGGGTGGGGATGTTCGGAGAGGGCAGCACCCAGGGGAGGTCCTCGCTGGGCGGGTCCTCCGGGTCGTAGCCGCTCATCTCGATCACTTCGAGATCGACCTTGCCGCCCAGGAACTCACCGTTGAACAGCTTCGCGAGCTCGCCCACGGTGAGGCCGTGGCGCTGCGGGATGGCCTTCAGCCCCACGAAGGAGGACAGCGCCGGGTCCAGCACGAAGCCCTCGGCCTCGGAGCCCAGGGGGTTCGGACGGTCCAACACCACTAAGCGCTTGCCGTTCTCGGACGCGGCCTCCATCGCGTAGTACAGGGTCCAGATGTAGGTGTAGAAGCGGGTGCCGATGTCCTGGATGTCGAAGATCAGCAGGTCCACATCGGCGATCATCGCCGGGGTGGGCTTCTGGGTCTTCCCGTACAGGGACCGCACCGGCAGTCCGGTCTTCTCGTCGATGTAGTCCTCGACGTAGCCGCCGGCAGGCTCCGCGCCGCGCACGCCGTGCTCGGGGCCGTACAGGGCCACCAGCTCGAAGTCGCCCTCGCCCTGCTTCTCGATCAGCAGGTCGATCACGGAGCGCAGTTCGCGGTCGGCGCCGGTGGGGTTGGTGATCAGGCCGACGCGGGCCCCCTTGAGGGTGTCGAGCTCGTCGGACAGGAGGTTCTCCACACCCAGGCGGAACTGGCCCTTGTTGCCCTTGCCCTTTCCGTTGCCCTTCCCCTTCCCTTTGCCTTTGCCTTTGCCGTTGTCGCTGGGGTGGGCATTGGCGGCGGCGGTGCCGATGAGTGCCCCGGCGGGCAGGGCGCCGAGTGCGGCGAGCGCACGACGACGGCCCACGGACTTCGGGTGGGGGCTGGGATTCTGGTTCACGATCGTGATGCTCCTCGGGAGTGCGGGGGCGGATCCGGCAGCGCGGCCGCCGGGAGCACGATCTGCGGTGCTCCCTGTGCCGACGTCGCTCCCCGGGGGCGGGCCCCGGTGGCGGAGAACGACGTTGGTCCGCCACGCGTGGGGAAACGTAGCAACAACCGGGCGCAGTGACAAGCGTCACACGTCCAGGATCGGGCATCGTCGCAGGTGGCAACCATGAAAAAAAGTTCAACGGTCGAGCGGTCGGGACCGCAGAAACTTCCTTTGTTGGGCGGCCTACGCTGGTGTCATGCGCGCCTCTGACGCCCCCACCTCTCACTGCTGCGCCGCGGGACGGAAGGGCCTCGACGAAGATGTCCCGGCGCGGGGCATTGACGCTGCACTCGAAGGCGATTCCGCACGCGAGGGCGATGCTGCACGCAAGAACCTCTCCGCGATCGCCGCGCCGGTGGAGGTGGTCAGGAGCCGCGCCGACAAGGCGATCCTGATCCCCGCCGGCACCTTCCGCATGGGCACAGAGGACGCCGACCGCAATCCGATGGACGCCGAGTCCCCGATCCGCGAGGTGGAGGTGGGTGCTTTCCGCGTCGACCCCACCTGTGTCACCAACGCCGAGTTCGCCACCTTCGTGAACGAGACCGGGTACGTCACCGAGGCCGAGGAGTTCGGCTGGTCGTACGTGTTCGGTGCCCTGCTGGAGCCGGAGCTGCGGCGCGCGTCCCAGAAGCCCCCGGGCACCCCGTGGTGGCGGGCCGTGCACGGGGCCCGCTGGGATGCCCCGGAGGGGCCGGGCTCCTCCGTCGCGGACCGCGCCGATCACCCGGTGGTGCACGTGTCCTTGCGCGATGCCGAGGCGTTCGCGAGCTGGTGCGGGATGCGCCTGCCACGCGAGGCGGAATGGGAGAAGGCTGCGCGCGGCGGCCTGGACCAGGCCCGTTACGCATGGGGTGACGAGCTCACGCCGAACGGCGAGCACCGCTGCAACATCTGGCAGGGCGCCTTCCCGGTGCGGAACACCCTGGAGGACGGCTACCTGGGCACCGCCCCGGTGCGCACGTTCCCGCCCCACGGATTCGGCCTGTACGAGGTGGCCGGCAATGTGTGGGAGTGGTGCAGCGACACCTGGGACGCCGGGCACGCCCCCTCGATGAGCGGGGACGTGCGCGTGATCCGTGGCGGCTCGTACCTGTGCCACGACTCGTACTGCAACCGCTACCGGGTGGCAGCGCGGCACGCCTCTGCCGTGGAGGACGCCAGCGGGAACAAGGGGTTCCGCCTCGCCGCCGACGCCTGAGGGCACCAGCGCCCGGGGCCGGGCCGCGCTCCCCGCTCCCCGCGCAGATCAGGCCTCGCGGCGCCCCTTGGCCAGGTCCAGCAGGTGGTCCAGCACTCCCTGGCCGCTGGAGCGCAGGCCGCCGTGCTCGTACTCGCTGGTGACCCAGGTGCGCAGTCGCGGCAGCAGGGCTGCGGTGGCCATGGAGTACTCGCGCGGCACGTAGGCGTCGTCGTAGTACACCGCCGCAGCACCCGGGACGTCCGCGGCCCGCAGGGCGTCCTCGTCGTACAGCCGCGGCCACGGGTGCTGGGCCAGCAGCTCGGCGGCCTCGGCCCAGACCTGCAGCTCCGGGTCCTCGGTGAACAGCTCGCGGTGCACGTGCTCGCCGGCCAGCAGCGTCGGGTCCTCGCGCACGGTCCCGGGCATAGCGCGCTCGGCAGCCCAGTCCGTGACGGTGCCGTCGGCCCAGCATGACTCGTGGATCACGGCGTAGATCGGGTTGCGGCCGCCGAAGGGCAGGGCGCCGGCCAGGTCGTGAGCGAAGGCCGGGGAGTCCGGGTCCAGGCCCAACAGGTGGTGCAGCTGCTCCTGACCCTGGGAGCGTCCCAGCAGCATGCCGATGCGGCGCAGGCGCTCCACGCCGACCTTCTGCCCGCCGGGCAGGCGCAGGCGACCGGCCTCCGCGCGGTCCACCAGCACTCGCATGCGGTCGCGGTCGCCGGGGAAGCGGGCCCAGTGCCGCTCACTGCGGGCAGCCATGCCCTCCCAGGTGGTGCGGTACACGGACTCCATGTCCGGCCCCAGGGAGGGGATGCCACCGGTGAACAGGGCGGTCTCCACCGAGGCCGCGGCGGCGCTGAGGTAGCGCAGGGTGGTGAACCCGCCGAAGGACTGCCCCAGCAGGGACCAGGTGTCCACGCCCAGGTGCTCGCGCAGCAGCTCGGCATCGCGCACGATCGCGTCGGCCCGGAAATGGGTGAGGTACTGGGCCTGCTGGGCGGGGGTGGCCTCCCGCAGGGTGGCGGCCCCGTCGATCGCACCCTCGGGCAGCGCCACATCGGGGCCGACGGGCGTGGAGCGGCCGGTGCCGCGCTGGTCCAGCATGATCACGCGGTGCTCGCGCAGGGCACGGGCGAGCCAGGGCGGGCTGTCGGGGCCCACGCTGCGGGGCGCCTCGGAGCCGGGCCCGCCCTGCAGGTACACCAGGTAGGGGCGGTCGGTGCCCTCGGGGTCGGCGTAGATGCGGGCGAACAGCTCCAGGCGCGCGGAGGTGTCGTCCTCGTGGTCCAGCGGCACGGGGAGCGTCACCTCGGTGACCTCGAGGCCGGGCAGGGTCCAGGTGCGCGAGCGGGTGTCGGTGCTCATGGTGCCTTCCGTGATCATGGGTCCTGGCGGGTGCTGTCCCCGGCGAAGAACTCCCATTCGAACACGTGGCGCCGCCCGGGGCGGTCACTGCGGTCCAGTGCACGCCCCACCACCACCTGGGAGATCCGCTCGAACACGTCGGCCACGCCGTAGTAGCTGATGGGCCCGTAGAACTGGGCCTCCTCGGGGATGTCGCCGATGGCGATGATCTCCAGCTCCTCCGGCATCGTGATGCCCAGGTTCTGGGCTGCGGTCTGCAGGGCGACGGCCTGATAGCCGGTGTAGCAGACCACCGCGCGGGGGGCGTTCTCGCCGCGCAGCCACTCCAGGCTCGAGCGGTATGTCTCGCGGCGCCCGGGCAGGGTGGAGTGCACCAGGTCCAGTGTCGGGCCGTCGCCGTGCTCCTCTGCGGCCTCGAGGAAGGCGCGGGTGCGGGCGGGGATCCGGGCGTCGGAGGCGGGGTCGTAGCGGTGCGGGACCAGCAGGTGCACGCGGCCGTGGCGGGCCCGTAGTCGCTGGTAGGCCGAGCGGATCGCGGCCAGTGGGGAGGAGGAGATGACGTCGAAGCTCTCCGGCTCCATCCTGGTGGTGAAGGCGACGATGCCGGTGCTGGTGGTCTCGGCCAGGCGGCGCACCTTCTCGGGCCCGTCGGCCACGAAGTCCACGCTGGTCACGAAGGCGCTGTCGGCCGAAGCGCCCTGCAGGTACTCGTACCAGCGCTCGTCGGCCAGGATCAGGGTGGACAGGTCGTTCGGGAGGGCAGCGCTGCGCACCTGGCGGGCCAGGCTCACGCCCCACGGATCGGCCAGGGTGCCCAGGGCCAGCACCACTCCCCCGCCGCGGCCGGTGCGCATGGCCTGCGCGGTGCGGTTGGGCACATAGTGCAGTGCCTCGGCAGCGGCGCGCACCTTGGCCTTGGTCTCCGGGGATCCGGAGGAGCGGCTGCCGCTGCGGCCGGAGAGCACGAAGGAGGCGGTGGCCACCGAGACCCCGGCCTCGCGGGCGACGTCGGCGAGGGTGACGGTGGCGCGCACGGGGCCGCCTCCGTTGGCGGGGCCGCTCCCGTTGGCCAGGCCGCTCCCGTTGGCCAGGCCGCGCCCGTTGGCGGGGCCGCTCCCGTTGGCGGGGCCGCGCCCGCCTGCACCTGTACGGCCGTTCGGGGTCATCGGCCGCGCCCCGTCGTCTCGACCACGTGCACGGTGACGCCTGCCTCGCGCAGCGCCTGAAGGGCATCCGGGTCAGCGGCGTCGTCGGTGACCAGCTCGTCGATCGCGTCCACGGGACCGATGCGGGCGAAGGCGTCCGCCCCCACCTTGCTGGAATCGGCCACCACCACCACGCGGGAGGAGCGGTCGATGAGGCGCGCGCTGATGTTGGCCTCGGACTCGTCGTGCGTGGAGGCACCGTCGATGGCGTTGACGGCGTTGATGCCCACGAACATGGTGTCGATGCGGATCTGCGCGAGGAGCTGCTCGGCCCAGCTGCCCACCAGTTCGTAGCTTGACTCGCGCACCACTCCGCCGGTGACCACCAGCTGCAGGTGGCGGCGAACGGCCAGCTCCTGGGCGATGTTGACCGCGTTGGTGACCAGCACGGTGGGCCGTTCGGCGTCGCGGAACTCCTGGCGGGAGGCCAGTTCATGGGCGACGGCGGTGGTGGTGGTACCGCCGTTGAGGCCGATCACGCTACCCGGCCGCACCAGGTCCACGGCGCGTGCGGCGATCAGCTCCTTCTGCTGCGCGTTGCGGGAGGCCCGGTAGCGCATCGGCAGGGAGCGGGCGTCGGGGTTGGCGGAGGCGCCGCCGTGGCTACGGATCACCAGCTGCTGATCGGCCAGGGCGTCCAGGTCGCGGCGCACCGTGGCCGGGGAGACGCCGAGCTCGGTGACCAGGTCCTCCACGCTCATGTGGCCGCGGTCGATGATCAGGTCGAGCACCAGGTCGAGGCGGCGCCTGCGGCCGCGGACACGACGAGCGCCGGTGGACTCCGCGCCCCGTGCCTCCCCGTCCGGTGCGCTGGTGGCGGCCGCGGACCCTCCGGCGGAACGCCTGCCCTGGCGCGGCTCGGGTTCGAGCGGGTCCGTCATCCCCCTGCCCTCCTGATCCTGCGGAGCCGTCCTTGGTCACGCACGGGCCGTCCCGGGCATCTGCAGCACCGGGATCAGCCGTGTTTTGCGTCCACGAATCATATCCGCTCATCTGCGCGACCATGGCGCTTCCGCGCGGAATCGCTCAGGTTCGATCGGTGCACCACCCGCAATCTGGTTGATTGCCTTTGATTCTTTTATGCGCGCACAATCAGCACGATGCAGCGCCTGCGGGGTGCCCGCCACCCCAGCACCTCGAGGTGTGCACAGCCAGCACCTCGAGGTGTGCACAGTTGGCGGAATCGGACTCCGATAGCGCCAACTGCGCACACCTCGCGCGCGAACCCGCCACTCGCACGGGTGCAGATCGGCAGTGGCCCGACGAGCGGGGCCCCGGCCGGGCCTGAGCAGGCTTCTCAGCCCCTCATGCCGGAGTACGCCAGGCCCTCAACCCCTCATGCCGGAGTACGCCAGGCCCCCAGCCCTTCATACCGGAGCGAGCCAGGCCCTCAGCCCTTCATACCGGAGCGAGCCAGGCCCTCAGCCCTTCATACCGGAGCGAGCCAGGCCCTCGACCACACGGCGCTGCAGCACGATGAACAGGATCATCAGCGGCAGCATCGCCATGAAGCTGGCGGCCATCATCACCGGGTAGTTGGAGGTGAACTGGCCCTGCATGGTGGAAAGGCCCACCGCCAGGGTGGTGCGGTCGTCGTAGGTGGCCACGATCAGCGGCCACATGAGGTCGTTCCACGAGGCCAGCGCGGTGAGGATCGCGACAGCGCTGAGGGCCGGGCCGGACAGCGGGAACATGATCCGCCAGAACGTCTGCCACGGGGAGGCCCCGTCCAGGCGTGCCGCCTCCTCCAGTGAGCGGGGCATGCCCATGAAGTGCTGGCGCATCAGGAAGGTGCCGAAGGCGCTGAAGATACCGGGGGCGGCGATACCGGCCACCGTGTTCAGCCAGCCCAGCTCCTGGATGATCCCGTACTGCGGGATGAGGTAGATCTGGTACGGCACCATGAGGATCGACAGCACCAGGGCGAACAGCACGTTCTTGCCGCGGAACTCCATGCGGGCGAAGGCGTAGCCGGCCATGGCGCACAGGATCAGCTGCCCCACCACGCGCAGCACGGTCACGGCGGCGGTGTTGAGGAACTGGTTCAGGAACGGGATCTGCTCGAACACGGCCGGATAGTTCCCCCACTGCGGCTCGGCCGGCAGCCAGGTGGGCGGCACCGAGGTGACCTCGGCATGCGTGGACAGCGACATGTTGATCTGCCACAGGAACGGGAACACCATCAGCAGGCCGCCGATCAGCAGCACCACGTGGGTGCCGTAGCGGGGGCGGGTGCGGCCACCGCCGGTGCGGGCGCGGCCACCGCGGGTGCGGGTGCGGCCACCGCCGGCGCGACCGTCGCGGGCACCTCCGTCACGACGACGGTGCGCACTGCCCGGCTCACCTGCCGCCGGCCCGCCCGCCGCCGGCCCGCCGGCCATCGGCCCGCCCGCCGTCGGCCCGCCGGCCGCCTGCTCGCTCTCGACGGGGGCGGTCATCGCCCGCTTGCTCGCGTTCGTCTCACTCATAGTGGACCCACCTCCTCTGCATCCGGAACTGCAGCAGGGTGATCAGGCCGATGATCAGCAGGATCAGCAGCGCGATCACCGAGGCGTAGCCCTGGTCGTTCTGGCGGAACGCCTCGGCATAGAACAGGTACACCAACGACTGCGTGTCCGCCATGGCGGGGTTGGCCTGCCCCATCATCGCGAACAGCAGGTCGAACAGCTGGAAGCCGTTGATCGCGGTGATGATGGTCAGGAAGAAGATGCTCGGGGTGAGCAGCGGGACTGTCACCGAGCGGAACTGGCGGGCGGGGCCGGCGCCGTCCAGCTGCGCGGCCTCGTACAGCTCCGGCGGGATGCCCTGCAGGCCAGCCGACAGGATGATCACCGCCAGCGGCAGGCTGGACCACAGCCCCACGATCGACACCGCCAGCAGCGACCACCCCGGGGCGGTCACCCAGTACGGCCCCTCGATCCCCACCAGGGACAGGGCGTAGTTGATGATCCCGAACTCCTTGTTGAAGATCATCCGCCACACCAGTGCCACCGCCACCGGCATCGACACCGCTGGCAGGAAGAACAGGATCTGGTAGAAGCGGGAGAACCGCAGCCCCTTCTGCGTGAGAAGGGAGGCGATGCCCACCGCGATCGGGATGCCCAACAGCACGATGCCGGTGTACACCGCGGTGTTCAGCATGGCGCGTGGGATGAAGGAGTCCTGGAACAGCTTCGCGTAGTTCTCCAGGCCCGCGAACGTACGCCCCCCGAACGGCCCAAAGGTGGAGAAGGAGTTCAGCACCGTGGCCACGATGGGCCAGAAGTAGAACACGACGATGCCCAGCATCAGCGGTGCCAGGAACACGAAGGGCCAGGCCCCGTCCTTCCCCCGCCGTCGGCGCCGCTGCGCCGTCTCACCCCGCGCGGCACCCTCACCCCGCACCGCGCCGCCAGCCGCGACCGCACCGCCAGCCGGGGCCGCACCGTCCCCCTGGCGGGCGACGTCGGCACCGGTGCGGGCGAGCTGGCCGCCGGGGGTTGCGGCATCGGGCACGGGGGCCTGGGCTGCCTTCTCACTCATCGGCCAGCACCTCGTTCATCCTCTCGGCCAGTTCCTGGGCACCGCTCTCGACCTCTCCCATCACGATCTTGGGGAAGAACAGCTCCTCCAGTCGGAGCCATGCCTCCGTGTTCTTCGAGGCCGGGTAGGCCATCGCCGTCTCGGCGGCGTCGATGAAGATGTCCAGGGAGAACTCCGGGATCGACTCGACGTAGGCGTCGTTGGTGCCGATGAAGGCGGGGTTGGCGGCACCGGCGGCGGCCTGGATCAGGTTCGCCTCCTCCGAGCCCAGGAACGCCAGGAACGCGGAGGCGGCCGGCTTGTTGCGGCTACGGGCGTTCATCGCCTGCCCGATCCCGTGGATCACGTTGGCCTCGCGGTTGCCGTGCATCAGTGGGGCCACCCCCAGCTGGTCGAACACCGGGGAGTCCTTGAACACCGCGGCTTCCCAGTTGCCGGACTGGTGCAGGGCGGCACGACCGGAGTTGAACAGGTCCTTGGGGGTGTTCTCGGTGGTGTAGCGGACGTCGGGGGCGATGCCGTCGGCCACCATGCCCTCCAGGAAGCTGAACGCCTCGATCGCCTCCGGGGAGTCGTAGCCGGACTTCGTCTTGCCATCCAGCAGGATCTGGCCGCCTGCCTGCATGATCAGCGGGTAGATGTAGGCCTGCGGGGCCAGGCCCCCGGAGTTGCCCCAGATCTGTTCGGACCCCAGCGCCCGGGTGACGATCTCGGAGGCATCGCGGTACTCCTGCCAGGACCACGACTCGGTGGGCTCGTCCACACCCGCGCGGTGCAGCAGCTCCCGGTTGTACCACAGGCCCATGGTGTCGAAGTCCTTGGGGATCGCGTACTGCACGCCCTGGTAGGTGTACAGCTCGTTGAGGTTCGGCGGGTAGTTCTCGGGGTCCATGCCCTCCAGGCCGCTGAGGTCCTGCAGCATGCCCTCGGAGGCGTACAGCTCGAAGTTGGGGCCGTTGATCCAGAACACGTCCGGCAGCTCGTCGCCGATGGCCTGGATGCGCAGCATCTCGAAGTAGTTGGCGTAGCCGGTGGTGTTCACCGAGACCGCGATGTTCGGGTAGTGCCGGTGGAAGGCGTCGACGATCTCCAGCATCGCCGGTTCCTGCGCCTTGTCCCAGATCTGGAAGGTCACCGTGCCGGAGTCCTCCGGGGTGGCCATCGGGCCCGGTTCCGGATCCACCTGGGCGTCCGAGGAGCTGCAGCCGCTCAGGGCA
The DNA here is from genome assembly GCF_025143785.1 of Brachybacterium sp. p3-SID1565. NCBI lineage: Bacteria > Bacillati > Actinomycetota > Actinomycetes > Micrococcales > Dermabacteraceae > Brachybacterium > Brachybacterium sp. p3-SID1565. Next base: position 83,626 of record NZ_JAMBDS010000005.1, on the reverse strand, counting down.
CCCAGGCCGGCCACACCGGTCAGCCCGGCCAGGCCCAGCAGGGAGCGTCGTGTGGGCACCATGACTCCTTCGTCGGGGGCAGGAGCCTCTACCGTAGTGCACCTCCTGTTGGCACGCCCGAGCAGCCGGCCGGGCCGCGTGGCCGCGGCGTGGACCTCGGGCGCAGGAACCAGTTGCTCGACGCGGATCGAGGGGGAGGCAGTTGGCGGTATCGGGCCTCCATAACGCCAACTGCCTCGACCTCGAGCGCGATAACCAGTTGCGAAGCCCCTCGCAGGCCAGCCCCACCCCACCACAGGCCAGCCCCACCCCACGCGGGCCTCTCGCCTCGGGTTCTGCTCACCCCACCCCGAGCGCGTCCAGCGCGGGCCCGGCAGTGTTGATCACGATGATCACGCCGATGATGCCGATCGCCCAGGAGAACGCACTGGAGGCGTTCTTCACCGCCCAGGTGTGCAGGCGGTCCATCAGCCGGTCCGCCCTCGCGCCCAGTGCGGCCCGCACCCCGGCCAGTACTGCGGCCGGGGCGATCATCAGCGCGCAGTAGCCCACCAGGATCAGCGCGCCACCTCCCAGACCCACGCCCATGTCGGCGATGATCCCCATCGCGGCCAGGTACGGGATCATCGAGGCCGCTTCGATCACTCCGGCCAGCAGCGCCAGGCCGATCAGCAGCAGCGGGCGGCCCGCGGCTTGGCGGGCTCGATGGGTCCAGCGCCGGGCCGATGCCTCCGGGTCCCCGCCGCGCTTGCGGATGGCGGCGGGGTCGATGTGGAAGGACCAGACCACCAGTAGCACCCCGATCACCGCCAGCACCAGCATCACCGCGGGCGTGCGCAGCAGGTGCCCCAGGTGCTCCATCAGCGGCAGCAGACCGGCCAGCAGCGCGATCCCCAGCAGCAGGTAGAACGCGCCGATCACGGCCAGGTACAACAGGGTGCGGCCGGCCACGCGACGAGCACCGCCGTCGCCGGCAACCAGCAGGATCAGTGGGATCACCAGGGTGCCCATGGAGGTGGCGTCCACCAGGGCCAGCACGGCCAGGCCAACGGGGCCTGCTGCGTCGAGCGTCGATTCCATGCCGTCCATGCTTCCGCCGTCGCCGCGCCGGGGCGTCATCCGAAGGTGCTGGAAAGCGTCTCGGCCCCGGCGGCACCCCTGGTCGCGCCGTAGTCTCTGGGCATGCCCTCCCCCGCAGCGCCCGAGACGGCCGGACCGCGCGACGCCCATGCCGCGACCGGCAGGCCGCCCCGCCCCCGCATCGAGGCGCGCGATGTGTTGGTGGCGGTCGGATACGCGTTGCTCGCAGTGGTGCTGGCGTTCACGGGTATCAGCAACAGTGGGTTCCTCACCCAGTCATGGGGCCTGGAGGTGTCGCTGCCGCTGATGCTGGTGGCAGCGGCAGCCACGCTGTGGCGTCGTCGGGCCCCGGTGGTGACGCTGGTGGTCACGGGGCTGGCGAGCCTGGCCGAAGCTATCGCCGGCGGGCAGATCACCGCGTACGTGCTGCTGTTCGAGGCGCTGTTCACGCCGGTGATCCACGGTTCACGGCAACTGGCAAGGGCCACCACCGGCATCGCGATCGCTGCCTCGGTGGCGGCGATACTGGTGGCGGCCGTGGTGACCGGTTCGGTGGAGCTGGTGTTCGTGGTGATGATCGTGGTCGCGCTGGTGACGCTCACCCCGCTGCTGTGGGGCTGGGAGGTGCGCCATCACCGGGAGGCGCGCCGCACCGCGGAGGCTCTGGCCCGGTCCGCAGCGGCCCTGGCTCGCACCGAGCATGACCTGGCGCAGTCCCGGCAGGCCCGCGCAGTGGAGGGCGAGAGGCGCCGCATCGCCCACGACCTGCACGACGTGATCGCCGGCCACCTCAGCGCTGTCACCCTGCACACCTCTCTGGCCTCATCGCTGGAGGATGCCGGTGCGCGCGACAACTCACTGCTGACCGCTCGCGATTCGGCGAAGGCGGCCCTGCGGGACCTGCAATCGATGATCACGGTGCTGTCCACCGAGGAGCCCGGGGCCCTGCCGCAAGCCACGCTGGACTGGGACTCGCTCACCGCGCGCCTGCGCGGGCGGGACCCCCACCTGACGGCGCGGATCGACCCGGCGGTGTCGGATCCGGAGCAGGTGGACCCGTCGGTGCAGGCTGCTCTGCTGCGGATCGCCTCGGAGGCGGTCACCAACGCAGTGCGGCACGGGCAGGCCCCGATCTCGCTGCGGGTGGCGTTCGAACCGGCAGGGCTGGAGGCGCACGTCCCAGCCGAGGTGGGCGCGCCGGCAGGTGTCGACGGTGCCACGCCCGTGGTGCACCTGGTGCTGGAGAACCGGATCGGCGACCGGGCCGAGACGGGCACCGGGACCGACGCCGGACTGGGCGTCGGCACCGGGCTGGGCATCGGCGCGATCGGTCACCGGGCCGCGGCAGTCGGCGGCACCGCCCATGCCGGGCCCGTCCACCCCGGGCCAGGTCGCTCCGCACCCGCCCATGCCGGGGCCGCCCGTGACGTGCCTCCCGCCTCGCCCGGCACCTGGCGGGTCGAGGCCCGATTGCCCGCCCGCCCCGCCAGCGCGCTCGCTGCCCATCCTGACCAGGAGGTTCCCGCATGACCGCCCCCGACCCGATCCGCGTGGTGGTGGCCGATGACCATCCCGCTGTGCTCTCCGGCCTGGTGGCCCTGCTGAGCTCTGCCCCCGACATCGAGGTGGTGGGCCAGGCCAGCGACGGCGAGAGTGCGGTGCGCACCGCCCAGGTGCAGCGCCCTGACGTCGTGCTCACCGATGTGCGCATGCCCGGCGTCACGGGCATCGAGATCACACCGCGCCTGCGCGAGACGGGCGCGAACGTGCTGGTGATCTCCGGTTTCGACCTGGACGAGTTCGTGCTGGGAGCACTCTCAGCGGGTGCCGACGGCTACCTGGTCAAGACCGAGGATCCGGACCGGATCCTGCAGGCGGTGCGGGATGTGCACCGCGGCGATTCGGTGCTGTCGGTGGCTGCGACGAAGGCCGTGGTGGCGGCGCTGCGCGGCGGTGGTCACACGGCAGGAATTCCGCAGGCAGAGGAGGCGGAGGCAGCGGGCGCCCGCGCTGGAGGCGCTGTCCCCGCGGCCTCCGCGGGCTCGTCGGCCCACGTCCCCTCGCTCACCCGCCGGGAGGAGGACGTGCTGGCTCTGGTGGCACAGGGGCTGTCAAATCAGCAGATCGCCTCGGAACTGTTCGTGGAGATCACTACCGTGAAGACCCATCTGTCCCACGCGCTGGCGAAGCTGCAGCTGGACTCACGGGTGCAGGCCGCCCTGTGGTGGCAGCAGAACCGAGCGAGCCCTCAGCCTCTCAACCCTGGCCAGCCCCTCAACCAGGGCCCGCCCCCCAACCCTGGCCAGCCCCTCACTCAGGGCCAGCAGCCCAGCCCAGGCCCGCGCCCGTCGGGCCGGCGCCGGTGACGTCGACCAGTTCGACACCCGCGGGGTCACGGCCGTTGTAGGGGTGGATCGCCGCGAAGTCATGCGGTGTAGCGTCGACCCTAGATCTCCCCGCCGTGTCTGACCATGGGGAGAGGTACCCATCGTCCCCGGAGGTCCCGTGAGGATGCAGACGAGCCGACGCACCGGCCTGCTCGCCGCCTGTGCGGTGCTCCCGCTGGCTGCGTGCGGCAGCTCCGCTCCACTGGCCGCGGACGGGGCCGTCGCGCACTACGACGGTGCAGCAGAGGCAGTCTTCGACGTCCTGTCCGACGGCGACGACCAGTGGAGCCTCGCCGAGGACACGCGTAAGGTCACCGACAGCGGCGGGACCTGCGAGTACACCGCCGGCACCTGGACTCCCGAGGCGTCGTTGCCGGCGGTGGACAGCACCGGATGGCAGGAGCGCCTGGATGCGTTGAACCCCGTGCTGGCAGAGCACGACTTCGAGGAGGCCTCAAGAACCACACAGGACGGCTCCCGCGAAGTGCTGGAGACCCGCGACCAGCACGGCGCCACCTTGCAGATCACCGAACAGGGCCAGGTGCGCATCTGGGGCGCCGAGGTGGACGCCGACCCCTGCGACCCGGCGGAGCTGGGGCTGGGCTGAATGGCGGCGGGAGGGATCGATCGGCAGCAGAAGCACCGCGCAGCGTAAGCGCCACTCCGGAGACTGAGAGCGGCGCCCACCTGAGAACCACGAATGGTTCTGAGGCGCGCCCCGCTCTCAGTGCCGCAGAGCTACCCCTGCAGCCCGCCACGCTGGGCGAGCTTGTCCTTGATGCCGCGCAGGGTGCGGCCCAGGGCCGAGCTGTCCTCCTCCTCGGGCGGGACCTCGGCGTAGGTGACCACGGCGCGCATGTTGCCCAGGTCGATGCTGGGCTTTCCGCTCTCCAGCAGCTGGCCCAGGCGCTCACCGACGAGCTTCTCGAACTGCTCGGCGGCCTCCGCGCCGCGCTTCTGGCGGGTCTCCTCGAGGCGCTCGCGCAGCAGCTTCGCTGCCACGGGGCGAGGCGGGGATGGGGTCAGGGTGCCCGGCGACGGTGATCTGTTCCATGGTCACTGATCCTGCACCAGCGGGCGGTGGCGCTGCTGCACCCCGGCCGTGCCGTAGGGGTAGGGGTCCACGCGCGGGGCGCTGACCTCGGTGAGGCGCTGCAGCTCCTGGTCGCTCAGCTCGAGGCCGACGGCGGCCATGTTGTCGTGCAGCTGGTCGAGATTGCGCGCGCCGATGATCACGGAGGTGACGGCCGGCTGGGCGGTGAGCCAGGCCAGTGCCACCTGGGAGGCGGTTGCTCCGTGGGCCTCGGCGATCTCGCGCAGCACCTCGAGGGTGTTCCAGGTGCGCTCGTCGTCGTTGCGGGCCTGCCAGGCCTCCATGCCGCGCTTCGGGTTCTCCCCCAGCCTCGTGGCGCCCGTCGGCGGCACATCGCGCTCGTACTTGCCGCTCAGCCACCCGCCGGCCAGCGGCGACCAGGGCAGCAGGCCCAGGCCAGCGTCCTGGCAGGCGGGCACTATCTCGTGCTCGATGTCCCGCACCAGCAGGTTGTATTGCGGCTGCAGGGTGACCGGCAGCGCCCAGTTGTGGGCCTTCGCGACATGCACGGCCTTGGTGAGCTGCCAGCCCAGGTAGTTGGAGAAGCCGTAGTAGCTGATCAGGCCTGCGTGGATCGCATCGTCCAGGAAGTCCAGGGTCTCCTCGAGCGGGGTGTGGGCGTCCCACGCGTGCATCTGGTACAGGTCGATGTGGTCCACCTGCAGTCGGCGCAGGGAGTCCTCCAGCGCGCGCCGCAGATGGCGGCGTGAGGTGCCCATGTCGTTGGGCGCCTTGCCCATCGGGAAGCGGGCCTTGGTGGCCAGCACCACGTCCTTGGCCAGGTCAGGGTGGTCGAACATCCAGCGGCCGATGATCTCCTCGCTGACCCCGGCGCTGTACACGTCGGCCGTGTCCAGGAGGTTGCCGCCGGCCTCGACGTAGGCGGTGATGATCTCGTGCGAGGTGGCTTCGTCGGCCTCGGCACCGAAGGTCATGGTGCCCAGGGTCTGCACGGAGACGACGGTGCCGCTGCGGCCCAGGGTGCGGTACTGCATGTGTGCGCTCATCACCCCAGTGTTCCAAGGTGCGCACCGAGGTGCCAGGGCCCACGGCCGGTAAGGGGCCTGCCAAGCTGATACCGTCCACATCCCACCGGGCTTACGCGCTCGACCTTCCTGATCGGAGCCTCGCATGCTGCTCATCGCTGGCGTCACCGGAAAGACCGACAACCAGGGGCCGGGCGCCACCCGCACCTGCCCGCGCTGCGGCAACACCACCCAGTGGCAGCGTCTGAAGAGCTACCGGCAGTTCACGCTGTTCTTCGTGCTCCCCCTGTGGCGCTGGGGCCGCCAGGAGTACGAGCAGTGCGGGGTGTGCGGGCAGACGGCTGCGGCCTGAAAGCGTTCACGGCCTGAGCACGTCCACGGCCTGAGTGCGCTCACGGCCTGAGTGCGCTCACGGCCTGCCGCTGCGGAGGCGGGCCGCGGGCCGCTGGTCCGTTGCGGCTGGTCAGGGGCAGGAGTACCGTCGAAGGCACCATTCGTGCACCCGATGAGGGGTGCGGGAGGTGCGATGGCCATGGCAACGACGAGGAACCATCACCCGGTCCCCGAGGCGCAGCCCGCCCTCGCCAGGATGCGCAAGCGCCTGGTCGGCCCGCTGATCGAACCGCTCGATGCGGGTTACGACCAGGCGCGCGCGGTGTGGAACGGCATGGTGGACCGGTACCCGCTGGCGATCGCCCGCGCGGCCACGGTCGATGATGTGCCCATCGTGCTGGAGGCCGCCCGGGAGACGGGCCTGCCGCTGGCGGTGCGCGGAGGCGGGCACAGCATCACGGGACTGAGCACCGTGGACGACGGGATCGTGCTGGACCTAGCGGATCTGCGGGAGGTGGTGGTCGATCCCGCGACTCAGCTGGTCACGGTCGCGCCGGGGGCCCGCGCGGCCGACGTCGACAACGCCACCGCCCCGCACCGGCTTGCGATCCCCCTGGGCGCCTCGTCCCTGCCCGGCGTCGCGGGCCTGACGCTCGGTGGAGGCGTGGGCTGGCTGACGCGCAGGGCGGGTCTGGCGCTGGACTGCCTGGTGCGGGCCGAGGTGGTCACCGCCCAGGGCGAGCACCTGGTGGCCAGCCGTGAGGAGCACCCGGACCTGTTCTGGGGGCTGCGCGGGGGCGGTGGGAACTTCGGTGTGGTCACCTCGTTCACGTTCCGGGCCGTGCGCCTGCCGCAGACGGTGCTGGGCTGGACCCTGGTGTATGCGCCATCGCGGTGGTGGCACGCGCTGGCGGCGTTCGAGCGGTGGGCGCGGGAACTGCCCGATGAGCTCAGCTCGATCCTCACCTTCCGGGCGATGCCTGAGGTCTCCGGCATGGGTGAGGAGACGTGCCTGATGATCCGCTGCGTGTACGTGGGTGAGGACCCGGCACGGGGGACGGCGATGCTGGATCGCCTGCGCCGGGCCGCCCCGCCTATTCATGAAACCTCCGGGCTGATCTCGTGGCCGCAGTGGCAGAGCGCCATGGATGCCCATTTCCCTTTCGGCTCGCACGGGTTCTGGCGCAACGTTGCGTTCACCCGCATGGACGAGGACGCTCTGGGGGCGGTGCTGGATGTGGCTGAGCGGATCCCCGGCCCCGGGCACGCGATCGACATCCATCACCTGGGCGGCGCGTTCGCTCGGGTGCCGGAGCAGGCCACCGCCTTCCCCAACCGCACCGCCCGCTTCTGGATGACCATCTACGGCGCCTGGCAGGAATCCGAGGAGGATCCCCGCGGCTGGGATCTGGCCGAGCACTCCCGCGCGGTGATGGAGCGCCTGGGGGAGCGCGGCGAGTACGTGAACTTCCGGGCCCTGGAGCACACCCGCCCCATCACGGACTTCACCCGCCAGATCTACGGGGAGGAGAAGTACCGCCGGCTGCAGCACGTCAAGCAGCGCTACGACCCCCAGAACCTGTTCCGCGGGAACTACAACGTGTCGCCGGACGTGTAGAACTCCGATACCGGCTTCAGCCGCGCCAGGGCGTGTAACCGTCAAGCGACTCGACGGCGTGGCCCTGTTCGCCGAAGTTCTCGGGATCGGCCACCCAACGGTCACGATCCCATTTCAAGGCGACCCGCATCGAGATATTCGCCGTTCCTTCCGGCAGCGCGCCCTCGACGACGAGATCGATGATCGCGGACTCCTCGGTGTAGGTCTGGAACCGGTAGCCGATCAAGGTGACCGTCAACTCTTCGGAATCCTGGAGGCCTTCCTCTTCACTCGCGATGGCTTCGTCACGGAAGTCACCCTCCGGAAGCCACTCGGCGGATACGCCCTCTACTCGTCCCGAGGCACTGAGGAAATATGCACTGGCGAAGAGCGCGCCGTTCGCTGAGTGCTCGTAGCAGGTCCAGAGGTCCCCGTCCTGGGCGTACGGGCCGTACCTCTCGGAGACGGGTGCGGCGGTGCCGGCCACCATGGCCCATTCGTCGACCTCGGGCGGGCCTGACGGGATCTCAGAGCTGCCCTCACCGACGATGCATTCTCCGTCTGCCGTCTTCCCTGGCGACTGCTCATCGGACGAGTCTTCCGCAGCATCGTCCTCGCCAGATCGACCGTTCTCGCTCGCTTCCCTTCTCTCGCTGGCTTCACCGTTCTCGCTGGCGTCACTGCCGTTGTCCGACACCCCTTGCTCCTGCGTTTGCGAGTCTGCATCGTCCTCCCCAGCCGGCGGGCTGGTGGGTCCACACGCGCTGAGGACAAGGAAGGCGGACGCGACCGCGATCGTCGAGCGGGCGATGACTGAGGAGCGCATAAGGGACCGGTGGCCTTCTGGGCGGGTTAATGGTGACCACAACAGCCGACCACATCCGGACCTCACCCGGCACCTGGTTCCTGGGAATGTGGACAGAATGCACCGTCGGCACGGCCCCTGCGGCCAGCGCGGCGGATCACCCTTCAGCCCAGGTTGCCAGGCCCCCTCCATCACGCGCCACCGAAAGCGGACGAACGGATGAGGACCGGAATCATCCGTAAGTATCTCGAAGCCGTCGGCGGCTGGCTCTCGCTCGAGTACGTGACCGGGGACGCCCGAGTCCAGGTCGCCTGAGTTCGCATCGGGGGTCGTGGCTAGCCGACAACGGAAGCATGTCGATTGTCCACATCTTCGCACCGCACCCCCATCAGTGGAGCCACGCGACGGGCTATCTCCCGTCAGACCCCGCCCTGACGCGTGGCGTCGACGGCGGTAATCACCACCGCGAACACCGCGAGGTTGCTGCGGAACGTCGACCCCTCCGGGCCCGGGACCTCCTCCTGCTCAGCACCCGCCGCCGGGTCCTGTCGCAGCAGCCCGCATCGCGACAGGCGCATCAGGTCGGCCTGGACCCTCCACAACCGCCACATCTGATCGCTGCCAGCAGGGAAGGCCGCCGTGCGTGCGGGCTGCTCTCGATGGTCATGGCTGGTCATCTCGGCCAGGATGCTGTTCGCGTCGGGGAGGGTCAGTCCGTCGGGGCTGGCGGCGAACAGAAGGGCTGCGAAGGTGTCCGGTCCGCCGCGGAAACCACCCTCGTCAGGATCGTTCTGCACAAGGGTGATCAACAGCATCAGCATCACCGCGCGCGCGAAGGTCGTGAACGCCTCCGGGTCCTCCGACGCCGGGACGTACGGCGCGTGGTCGTGCTGCTCGGGGTAGGCCCGGGTGCTGGTCAGCGTGACCCACCCACCCGCGATCAGGGCGCTCCACGGGCCTGCGATCTCGTCGACCTGCCACATGGAGGTGACCGCGAAGGGGCCGGTGTCGATCTCCCACTCCTCGACGAGGGTGCGTACGTCGGCCAGGCGCAGCGCTCCCGTCGAAGTCACCTGACGCCCCTTGCCCAGGAACTCCAGCAGGCGCGCCGCCCGCTGCACCAGCTTCACGTCGCCGTGCGCTGCCGTGAGCTCCTCCATGTCGTCCTCGGCCCTCTCCAGCGCGAGCAGGGGCTCCTCCAGAGTGGAGTTGTCGGGCAGGAACCAGGGCAACCCGGGCTCCTTGTCGGGGACGTCGGCAGGATCGGGGCCGCCGCCGAAATCACTGCCCGAGCCCGTCCAGTGCGAAGCCTCGAAGGGCATCGACGGGTTCGCCAGGCGCCCGGTGTCGGAGATCTCGTGGCGCTCGGTGTTGGTCAGCGCGGTGTTGTACCACTGCATGTAGGCGTCGAACAGCTCGGGCGTGCTCAGGTCGACCCCCAGCGTGCTCGCGTGGACGAGGATGTTGCCGGTGAAGGAGCGGGCAGTGGGGTCATCGGCGGCTTCCAGGGCCGAGAACTCGAGCCCCTCCAGCACGCTGCGGGCCCGATCCACGTCGATGCCGTCGGGATGCCAGCGCTGGTGCTCGTCGAGGAACGCGAAGAACTGGCCCAGGGCAGGCACCTGCGCCATGACCATCTCGCGCGGCTGGATCACCTTGCGTGGAACCACCTCGGTCAGCAGGATCTCTATCATTTCTTCGGTCCAGTAGGTCGGGTCCGCACTGTCGAGCTGCTCGGCCTTCAGCCTCAGCAGCGGCTCCACATGTGCGGCCTCCTCGTCGGCCTGATCCGTGGAGACCGCCTCACGGCGCCAGAGAACGAACTGGGCCAGCAGCGCATGCAGATCTCGCTCCATCCGCCTGTCGGATCGCTCGAACGCGTGGGACGGGCCGCGCTGCGGGCCAGAGCGCTGGGTGCCGCGGCGGTGCTTCTTCTTCGGCATCTGACCATCGTGCCGCATGCGGACATCAGCGAAAAGGCTATGCGCCCCATGGGCTGGTCAGGGACCGCTCCGGCTGGCTGCGGCGTGATCGCGTGCGGTCTGGCCGGCGTTCAGTGCACCGCGTGGCCCACGCCGTGCCGGTGGCGTCGTGGTCTCGCCGGCGTCTTGGGCCTGACCCGGTCTTGAGGCGGCAGGCTCATTGCTCGCCACCGGAGCACAGGTCAGTCGAGCCCTGGAATGGTCGGTGCCAGGGGCGCAGGCGCGGGCGTGCTTCCATCCGCCCATGCAAGTGGAGCTTCGCTCCTGTAGTCCGCAGCACCGTGAAGACATCGACATACTCGACTCCCATCGCGACACTGGCGTCCGGGATCTTCACCCGCTTGCGTGCATTCGGACTGGGCAGTTCGTTGGTGACAACGGTGTCGCCATGCCCGGCGGCATGGGCGATGAGGAGGAAATCAGCTTGGTCACTCGAGAACGCGTTCAACGCATCCTGCCGATAGTCCTGCCTCGCTGCCCACGTGCTGAGCGGAGCGAAGTTCTGGGCGGTTCGCTGATCGACCGGGAGGAAGAAGCCTGGGTGATCGCGCGCCCAGTCGGCGAGCTCGTCATCACCGCTAAGGCGCTCTTCGCGAACGGCATCGATACTGATCAGCTCTCCTGCCTGGTGGCCCTGTTCGAGCCAGGTCCAGAACCCTGGCGCGATGTCGAACGCGTAGTACCTGTTCTTCGCGTCGATCAGGATGCTCGCGTCGACGAGGTACATCAGCTGATCCCGACCCGCTCGGCGAGCTGCTCGAAGGTGCTGTGCTTCTTCACGCCGAGCAGCTTGTACGCGTCCCGGTAACTCGTCCCGCCCTCGCGTGCGCTGGCGATCACGGCTCGAGCGAACTGTCTGCTGAGCCGTCGCGGCTGGACGTTGTAGAAGCTTCCGCCACCCGTCTTCTGCTCCTTCGCTTCGGCAAGAAGCGCGAGAACACGCGCCTTCTCCTCCTCATATCGCTCGTAGTACAGCTCCTTCGTGATGAGGCTGAGGTCGGCGAGTCGACGCAGCACGACGAGAGTGCTCACGGTGAATCGCTGAGCGAGGGCATCCAGTCCTTCTGCGGATTGGTCACCGATGTACTCGGTGCGGACGGTCTCGCGCGGCATCAGCACCTCTGCGGCGACGGCGTTGCACCATTGCTCGTCCGGAGGCGCACTCGTCGCACTGGGCACGGCATCGGAGAGTGCGCTTCCTCCTAGCCACACATGGGCGAACTCGTGAAGGAGCGTGAAGATCTGCGCGGCCTTGCTATCCGCGCCGTTGACGAAGACCAGGGGGGCCAGGTCGTCAGTCAAGGTGAAGCCGCGGAACTCTTCAGGCTGCAGCACGCGGCGGGTGTTCGATCCGACCACGCCGCTGACCATCACGAGGGTTCCGCTGTCCTCGATGCGGTCGGACAGGAGGCTGAAGGCGCTGCCCCAGTTCGGAGCGAGTGGTCCTGCATCAGGACTGATGCCGAGGACGTCCCACATCCTCTGCGCGATGATCGCGGGCTCATCCATCGTCGTCGCGGATCCGACATACGGCACCGGGTCCAGGCTGTTCTCGAGTAGGTAGTCCCGGAACCAGTCCTGGCGCAACTGGCACAGGTAGATCGTGTCGAGGAGGTCAGCGGATGGCCTACTGATCGCCGCGTCGCGCAGGGTGCGCATGTCGGGCACCGGGAGTGGTTCCTCCGGTGGGGCTGGGAGGAAAAGCTGCCCGAACGGCGCATGTGTGGCTTGTGCGAACTTCTCGAGCTGCTTCACGGTGGGCCTGCGGGTTCCGGCCCTCCACTCGGCGAGGTGCGGGAACCTCCGCTGCGCCGTCTCCTCGTCCCAGCCTGCGCGCCCAACGGCCCAGTCCAGCAAGGTGGGAGCGACATCCACGTGGACACTCACGGCACGTCCTCCTCATCCGGTTCCGTCGCAGTTGTCGTGACCGCCATGGTAGACGCGGGGCACGAAAGGTGACCCTGAGCCGAGGCAGAGCCCACGGCGCCCGCAGAATGGTCCGTCAAGCCGCCGTTGGCCGCGTCCGGGGCTCAGAGCGTTGCGGGCATTTCTGCCTCGAGCGCGGCCCCAGTCAGCGCCCCTGCAGCGCTTCGCGTGTCGCACTCCAGACGCGAAGCACATAGTCGCGACCCGGCTCGCCCGGTCTTACCTCGATCTCTCGTTCGACGCCGTCTTCGCGGATCCACACCGTGCATCGTTCCCACGGCGCACCGTCCGGCGGGCCTATGAACAGATGGATGGAGCGTGCGTCCTTCTCGTTCCCCGCGGCGAGGACGGCTCCGATCCGTTCGTTGCCGGCGCCCTCGTTGAAGCCAGTGGTACCGCGGCCAGGTGCCCCACCGCGGTACGGATTCTTGAGTGCCTGCGCCTGGAAGATCGATCCTAGGAGGAAGAGCGCCTCCTGCGCACCCGGGCTCAGGAGTTCTCCGGCCCGTCTCCCGCTCAGGCGATCGGGAAACTCCATCGTCCCGCTCCTGACCCCCCGGTCGAGTTCCTTCAGAGCTGCGGCTCTCTCCTGCGCGGGAGCACTGAGCCTCCCGTCCCGGAACACGCCGATCTTGGCTGAGGTCAGGTAGCTCTCAGGTTCGCTCGGCCCTCTCACACCTACTAGGAGCGGCTCAGCACTCCCTACGAGGTCGAACTCGAGTCCCACGCTGTCGCTCTTCGTGTCGCTCATCCCCATCTGCAGCCAGGGCACTGCATTGCCGCCGTGCAGCGAAAAGCGAAGCTGACCGGACTTACCGCCCTTGAGCTTTGCCGCAACACCCTGAGCACTGAGGAAGGCATCCCGGATCTCACCGGATACCGCGGGGTCCAGGAGAACGCTCGCGTCTGGAAGCAGCTCGAGATCACCCGTTCCGACCGACTCGGTGTACTCCTTCAGCGCTCGCCACAGGACTGCTTCGGGCCGATCTGGGGCGACCTCGATCATCTCCTGCACCAGCTCTGACCAGGTGCGGAACTCGATCGCGACAGACGGGAACTCCTTTCGGAGCGTCTCGGCTTCTGCCTTACCTGCGGACAGTGGGTTTCGCATCGGATGCAGAACGAGGAGCGTCGTCTTCCGCCCCATGTTCGACAGATACTTGCAGTAGTTGTGGAGCTGGCCCACCCCGAGGGGCGCATCGATCTTGTCCTCGATGAGCAGGACCGACGTCCATTCGGTCTCGTCGTATCTGTCATCCACGACGTGGTCGAACCTGCGACCGGAGGCTGGGTCCTTCCACTCCGAGTACAGCTCGGGGTAGTGCTCTATACGGATCTCCAGCATGCGGAGAAGGCGATCGAGCTCGCCTTCGATTCGAAGGATGTGGTCAAGCAAGTACTGAGCCACAGCCTCGTGACGCGCGTGATTCCTGTGGAGCCAATCCTCGCCGCTCCCCAGTTTGCTGGTCACCATCGATTTCTCGCCTGCGGCGGTGAACAACCTTGCGATGCGTACGGCTTCGTCATGCTGAGTCATGGGGGCCCCCTTGCTACCGCTGGATGGCTCACAGACGTTCGTGCCTCTTCGCCGGAGGTGACCGTGACAGCGCCACAGTAGACCGGGGGTACGACAAACCAGGCGGCTCCATCCGATTCCTGGTCAAGTTGACGTCGGTCATCGGCACCGCGACGAGCCGCGACGAGCAGCTGGCTTCGATTCCGCCCAGCTCCCTCCCCTGACGGGCGATAATGCTGACCATGACTGCCGCGCTCTCGCCGATGAAGCTGCTCGACCGGATGTACAACTCCTCGAGCTCCGAGACGGACAAGGGCACGCGGTTCGAGCGCTTCGTGCAGTCCTTCCTGCAGACCGACCCTGTGTGGGCGGAGCAGTTCTCCAAGGTATGGATGTGGGACGACTGGCCGGAGAAGACGGGCCACGACACCGGTATCGACCTGGTCGCCGAGCGGCGGGACGGCGGGCGCACTGCGATCCAGTGCAAGTTCTACGCCCCCAGCCATCACATGTCCAAGGGCGACATCGACTCGTTCCTGGCGAAGTCCGGGCGCATTGGCTTCACCGAACGCCTGATCGTCTCGACCACCACCAAGTGGGGTCCGAACGCGGAGGATGCGATCCGCGACCAGGCTGTCCCGGTGCGGCGCCTGGGTCTGGACGATTTCGAGCAGTCTCGCGTGGACTGGGCGACGTTCGACCCGGACACCCCCACGGTGCTGTCCCTCACCGAGGGCTCGGATCTGCGCCCGTACCAGCGCACCGCGATCAACGACGTGGTGGCCGGGTTCGAGGCGCACAACCGCGGCCGACTGATCATGGCGTGCGGCACCGGCAAGACCTTCACCTCTCTGCGCCTTGCGGAGGAGTACGTCGGGTCCGCTGGAAGTGTGCTGTTCCTGGTGCCGTCGATCGCTCTGCTGTCCCAGGCCCTGCGGGAGTGGTCGAACCAGACCACCGTCGGCATGACGGCGATGGCCGTCTGCTCGGACCGCAAGGCCTCCCGCACCCGCCGGACCTCCGAGGACACCTCGGAGATCTCAGTGGTGGACCTGGCTCTCCCGGCGACCACCGATCCTGAGACCCTTGCTGGGCGGATGCGCGAGTCTCGCACCGACGGTGAGGGGATGCGCGTGGTGTTTGCGACCTACCAGTCCATCGACGTGGTCGCGCAGGCGCAGAAGATCGCAGGGCTCGCGCCGTTCGACCTGATCATCTGCGACGAGGCGCACCGCACCACTGGAGCCACCCTGGTCGGGGAGGATGAGTCCCCCTTCGTGCGGGTGCATGACGAGAACTATCTGAAGGCGTCCAAGCGCCTGTACATGACCGCCACCCCGCGGATCTACGACGACGCCTCCAAGGCGAAGGCCGGTCGCGCGCAGGCCGTTCTGGCCTCCATGGACGACGAGGACACTTTCGGCCCGGAGATGTACCGACTGGGTTTCGGGGATGCCGTGTCGATGGGGATGCTCACCGACTACAAGGTCCTCATCCTCACGGTCAACCAGGAGTCGGTGAACGAGGCGATGCAGGAGGCGTTTGCCGAGAACGGCGAGCTCACTCTCGATGACGCGACCCGCCTGATCGGCTGCTGGAACGGGCTGGCGAAGCGAGGGGACGCCGAGCACTCCTTCGGCTTGGACGCGCAGCCGATGAAGCGGGCCGTCGCGTTCGCCCGCTCCATCAAGGACTCCAAGCGGGTCAAGTCGCAGTTCAACGAGGTCGTCTCCGCCTACGTGGAGAACCACGACGGCGAGGACGTGGACGATCTGCTGCAGGTCGAGGTGGAGCACGTCGACGGCGCCATGAACGCGATGGAGCGCAACGCTCATCTGGACTGGCTGCGCGAGCCCACGCCGGAGAACCATTGCCGGGTCCTCACCAATGCGCGGTGCCTCTCCGAGGGCGTGGATGTGCCGAGCCTGGATGCGGTGATGTTCCTGAATCCCCGCAGATCCGTGGTGGACGTGGTGCAGTCGGTGGGGCGCGTGATGCGGCTGTCCCAGGGCAAGAAGTTCGGGTACATCATCCTGCCTGTCGTGGTCCCTGCTGGTTCCTCTCCGGAGAGCGCGCTGGACGACAACAAGAACTTCCGGGTGGTCTGGGAGGTCCTCCAGGCGCTCCGCGCCCATGACGAGCGGTTCGACGCCATGGTCAACAAGGTCGAGCTGAACCGGAAGCGAGATGACAAGGTCAACGTGATCGGCGTTGGCTTCGGTGGGGATGACTCCGACGAGGGCGGTGCACCGTCCCCGGGTGGATCGGCCCAGGGCAGGATCGATCTGCGTCTGTCGCAAATGGATTCCCTGCGCGATGCGATCTACGCGAAGATGGTCACGAAGGTGGGGTCGCGCCATTACTGGGATCAGTGGGCCAAGGACATCGCGCAGATCGCCCAGGCGCACATCGCTCGCATCACGGCGCTGGTGGATGATCCTTCCACTGCGGCGGCCAATCAGTTCTCCGTGTTCCTCGATGCGCTGCGGCGGAACCTGAACGAGTCGATCAGCCGTGACGGGGCGATCGAGATGCTGGCCCAGCACATGATTACCAAGCCGGTGTTCGATGCGCTCTTCGAGGACTATGCCTTCACGGCCTCGAACCCTGTCTCGCAGGTGATGGACCGGATGGTGCAGGCGCTGACCGCGATGCACGTGGACGTCGAGGCGGCGTCCTTGGAGGCGTTCTACGAGTCGGTGCGTCTGCGTGCGGCGGGGATCGACAACGCCGAGGGCAAGCAGAAGATCATCACCGAGCTGTACGAGAGCTTCTTCAAGAGCGCCTTCGCCAAGACCGCCGATTCGATGGGCGTGGTCTACACGCCGGTGGAGATCGTGGACTTCATCCTGCGCAGCGTGGATGACGTGCTGAAGAAGGAGTTCGGACGCTCCATCAGCGATGAGGGCGTGCATGTGCTGGATCCGTTCACCGGGACCGGCACCTTCATCGTGCGGCTGTTGCAGTCCGGCCTGATCAAGCCCGAGGATCTGGCCCGTAAGTACGCGAGCGAGCTGCATGCCAACGAGATCCTGCTGCTCGCGTACTACATCGCCGCGATCAACATCGAGACCACCTATCACGACCTCGCCGCGGAGGCCGAGGGGGTGGCGCTCGAGGAGGAGTCGTACGAGCCGTTCAGCGGGATCGTGCTGACCGATACGTTCCAGCTCACCGAGGATGGCGACCTGCAGGACGAGCGCGTGTTCCCTACGAACAACTCCCGCGCCGAGGCCCAGAAGAAGCTGGACATCCAGGTGATCATGGGCAACCCGCCGTACTCGGTGGGCCAGACCTCCGGCAACGACGACAACGCCAACGTCAAGTACCCCACTCTCGATGCGCGCGTGCGCGACACATTCGCTGCCAGGACCGACGCCACCAACAAGAACAGCCTGTACGACTCGTACATGCGCGCGATCCGCTGGGCGTCCGACAGGGTGGGCGACGAGGGCGTGATCGGCTTCGTCACCAACGGCGGATGGATCGAGGGGAACACTGCAGCCGGCGTACGCAAGACCCTGGCTGACGAGTTCAGCTCGATCTACGTGTTCAACCTGCGGGGTAACGCACGAACCGCCGGGGTCCAGCGCCAGAAGGAGAAGGGCAACGTCTTCGGGTCGGGGGGCCGCACGACAATCGCCGTCTTCCTCCTGGTCCGCACCAAGGACCACGCCGGCCCCGCAACGATCCATTACCGCGACATCGGCGACTACCTCACCGCCACGGAGAAGCTAGCGATCGTCGACGAGTCCACCCTCGACACAGTGCCCTGGCGACCCATCGAACCGAACCGTCACGGGGACTGGATCAACCAGCGCGACGAGGACTACCTGACGTACCCGGTGCTCGGCGACAACAAGGGAACGGACTCGCAGCCTGCGGCATTCCGCCTCTACTCCAGCGGCCTGAAGACCAATCGCGATGCATGGGTGTACAACTATTCCCTGCCTGCCCTTCGCGAGAACGTCACTCGGTCAATCGACTTCTACAACCGCGAAGTCGACCGCGCCGCACTCCCCGGCTACTCCCCCAACCTCGACCCCGCAAAACTCTCTTGGAACCGGGCGGACAAGACAAACGTGGCGCGGGGACGAAAGATCGAACACCGCAAGACAGCGTATCGGGAAGGCCTCTACCGACCGTTCTCCCGCGCCAACGTCTACTTCGACCGGGCCTACAACGACATGGTCTACCGGCTCCAACAACTATTCCCGACTGCGAAGCACGACAACTTCGGGTTCTACGTCACGGGGGTCGGATCCGACAAGGCGTTCTCAGTACTGGCTTCACGTCTCGTACCGGACCTAGCTTTATGGGGGTCGTCTAACGGCCAGTTCTTCCCCCGCTACCGTTGGGAGCCCGTTGCTGGTCCGGAGGACGGCGCCCTCGACCTGTCGATAGCATCGGTCCCCGACGTTGTCGTGGACGGCTACCGCCGGATCGACAACATCAGCGACGAGATGCTGGCGCACGTGCGCAAGCACCACGGGCACTCTGTCACCAAGGACGACGTCTTCTACTTCCTCTACGGCTTGCTGCACTCTCCCGAGTACCGGGAGCGGTACGCCGGGGAGCTGAAGCAGATGCTCCCGCGCATCCCGGGCGTTCCCGCGGGAACGTTCTCCGCGTTCACCGATGCTGGCCGCGAACTGTTCCACCTGCATGCCGACTATGAGGATGCGGAGCTGTACCCCCTCGAGGTCGTCGGCGGGGAGCAGCCACCGCTGGGTGGTCCCGAGGCGGCTGCGAACTACTACCGGGTGCAGAAGATGCGCTTCCCCTCGGGCCTGAAGGCAGCCGACGCGCCCGGCTCGCTCATCGTGAACGGCAACATCACTGTCACGGGCATCCCGGAGGCCGCCTATCGGTATCAGCTGGGATCCCGCTCGGCCATCGAGTGGCTCATCCGTCAATACCAGGTCACCACGGACAAGGCCTCCGGCATCGTCAACGATCCGAATGAGTGGGGCATCGAGCGCGGCAACCCGCGGTACATCCTCGACCTGCTGCAGAAGGTCATAACCGTGTCGGTGCGCACGGTGCAGATCACCAGCACCCTGCCAAGCATCACCACCACCGACGACTGACAACGTGACTACTAGAAGCAAACCCGGAGGGCCCCATGGGATTTCAGACACCGACGTATGACCTCACCAAACTTATTGAAGGTGCGAGGGCCGGAAGGATCCAGCTTCCCGATTTCCAGCGCGGGTACGTCTGGGACGACGAGCGGGTGCGGCAACTACTCGTGACAGTTGCTGTCGGCCACCCCATGGGAGTGCTGCTGGTACTCGCGACGGGCAGCCAGTCGGTGCACTTCGAATCTAAGCCCATCGAGATGACCGACCCAGAAGAGGGGACCGAGCCTGAACTCCTCGTCCTTGACGGGCAGCAACGGTTGACCTCGCTGACGCAGTCACTCGGCGGCGATGGCAAAGTGCGCACCAAGGACGACGGCATTCGCCGCTATTTCCTCAAGGTGAAGGAAGCACTAGATCACCCTGACCGACTAGACGAAGCGATCAAATCCCTACCCGCCGAAGGCGTTCTTAGGACGAACTTCGACCGAGACATCGTGCTTGATGTTTCCACACTCGAACGACAGATCGAAGAGGGGTACTTGCCATTCTCCGACATTTTCGGAGAGAGCTCATCCCAGTGGATTCTTCAATGGGCCCAGTCGCAGTCAATAGATTACGATCAAGTATCCCAGCTGATGTCACTCACCGAGCGAATCAGAAAGTACTCAATTCCAGCAATCCTTCTCGACAACGACACGACCGTGGAGGCCGTGACAACAGTTTTCGAGAAAGTAAACCAAGGCGGCGTGAAACTCACGGTTTTCGAGCTTCTCACAGCCAAGTTTGCCGGAGACCGCAAGTATTTCGAGCAAGCTGGCCACGCGTTCCAGCTCCGGAAGAGCTGGGAAGCCATCCGTGAGCGCTTGGACGACCACCCTGTGCTGGATAACTTCGACAACGATGACTACTTGCAAGCGGTGACACTCGTGTCATCCTTGAACTCCTCCACGGCTACAACCGCCCGCAAGGATGACATACTTAAGCTCAAGCTGACGGAATACCTGGAATGGGCACCCAAAGTAACCAATGCATTGGTATGGGCGGCTAAGTTCCTGGACGGAGAGCACATCCACACGTCATCAGACCTGCCCTATCCCAAGCAGGTAGTCCCACTCGCTGCTCTACGCGTCATCTTGGGCGACTCCACGGATGCGTACGGGGTGCACGGCAAGATCCGTCAGTGGTTCTGGAGCGGTATTTTCGGTGAGCTCTACGGCAGTGCCATCGAGACCAGGTTCGCGAGGGATGTCGAACAAGTTCCCGCATGGGCACGTAGCGAAGAGCAGTCGGCGACGCCACGGACGGTGGAGGAGGCATACTTCAACGAATCGCGTCTGCATAGCCTACGCACTCGTAACTCCGCCGCCTACAAGGGCGTCTATGCGCTTTTGATGGCTCAGGACTGCAGAGACTGGGTGTACAACCAAGCATTCGATAGAGCTCACTACCTGGAGCTTCGCGTCGACATTCACCACATCTTTCCCAAGGCGTGGTGCAGAAAGAACGAGATCCCATGGGAGCAGCAGGAGAGCATCATCAATAAGACCCCGCTTGCCAAGCGGACCAACATCAAGTTGTCCGGTAATGCTCCGAGCGTGTACCGCAAGACCATCGAGAAGGAGAGTCAGGCGCCCGCCGAACTGATCAACCAGGTGATCGAAGGACACGCGATCAACCCGGACCAACTGTGGGCCGACGACTTCGACGGGTTCTTCCGTCAGCGACGCGAGGCACTGTGCAAGCTCGTCGAGACGGCGATCCTCAAGCCGGTGACCCGTGATGTCATCGACGGTGCGCCCGGTGACGAATCCTCCGAGGATGGGCTCTTGAGCTCCTTGGAGCAGGAAGATGAGGCCGGCCTCTGAGCCTGCAACCAGCACCGAGAGTGAGAAACGCGCCTCGGTGCTTCATCGTCACGTTCTGCACGGCAAGCCCCCACCTTGATGGCTGCTCTCCGAAGCCGTACTTGTCTGTCGTCGGTCTGCCTTAGTCTGGGCGCATGGCCAAGACGCGCAAGAAGGAATAGCACATCGCAGTGTTCGGCGAGAGCGGCAACGGCAAGCGAGCGAACTGCCAGCCTGTGCCAGCCGAACTCGCACCTTTACTGACAGAGGTATGCATCGACCTCTAGGAAGCGCGAAGGCCAGGCCCTACGAAAACCGCAGGTGTCCTGGCCTTTACTTCCCCGATCCCAGCGGGAGGGGCTGGACATGACTGTACACGTCCCGCCCCGGGGCGCGCCAGAGTAGTGATGGAAGCGCCCTCACACCCTCGCCCCCGCCCGCGGCTCCGCCGGCGGGATCGCGGCCAGCAGCATCTTGGTGTAGTCCTCGCGGGGGTCGGCGAACAGCTCGGTGGCCTCGCGGTGCTCCACGGCGCGGCCCTTCTGCATCACCAGCACGTCGTGGCTCATCTGCTGCACCACGGCGAGGTCGTGCGCGATGAACAGGTAGGTGAGCCCCAGCTCCCCCTGCAGCTCCCGCAGCAGGTCCAGCACCTTGGCCTGCACGGACACGTCCAGCGCACTGGTGGCTTCGTCCAGGATGATCACGTCCGGCTCCAGGGCCAGGGCGCGGGCGATGGAGACGCGCTGGCGCTGACCACCGGAGAGCTCGTGCGGGAAGCGGGAGGCGAAGTCGCGCGGCAGGTGCACCAGGTCCAGCAGCTCCTGCACCCTGCCCTTCCGCGCGCCCTTGTCCTTACCGCCGAGCCGGTGCACCTTTAGCGGCTCCGCGATCGAGGCGCCGATCTTGGTGCGCGGGTTCAGGGAGGAGAACGGGTCCTGGAACACCATCGCCAGGCGGCGTCGCACATCGCGCCGCTCTCCGCGGGACAGCTGGAACAGGTCCGTGCCCGTCAGGGTCGCGGTGCCCGCCTCGGGCTCGACCAGGCCGGTGAGGGCATTCGCGATGGTGGACTTGCCGGAGCCGGACTCCCCCACGATCCCCAGGGTGTGCCCCTTGCGCACCTGGAAGGACACGTCGTCCACCGCGTGGATGGTGCGGGATCCGGTGGGGGTGCGCACCTGGAACTTCACGTCGAGGTCCTGCACGTCCAGCAACACCGGGGATTCCCCCGGCGGGGTGGGTGGGGCGGCCACGCCGATCAGCGGGCGCGCGTCCAGCAGCTCCCGGGTGTACGCCTCGCGGGGGCCGGCGAAGATGTCCTGCACCGGGGCCTGCTCCACGATGTTCCCGTGGCGCAGCACCGTGACGTCGTCGGCCACCTGACCGATCACGCCCAGGTCGTGGCTGATCCAGATCACCGCACTGCCCAGTCGCTCCTGCAGGTCCCACACCAGCTCGATGATCTGCCGCTCCGTGGTCACGTCCAGCGCCGTCGTCGGCTCATCGGCGATCAGCAGCTCCGGCTCGCACGCCAGGGCGATCGCGATCATCACGCGCTGGCGCTGACCACCGGAGAGCTGATGCGGGAAGGAGTGCAGGCGGTCCTCCGGATCCGGGAGACCCACCGCCTCCAGCAGCTCGAGTGCCCGGCGCCGGGCCTCCTTCGGGGTGCCGCGGCCGTGGGCCTCCAGCGACTCGGTGATCTGCCGCTGGATCGTCAGCAGCGGGTTCAGCGAGGTCGACGGGTCCTGGAACACGAAGCCGATGCGGGAGCCGTGCACCTTGCGCAGCTGCGCCTGCGTCGCACCGATCAGCTCGGTGCCCCCCGCGAGCACGGAGGAGCCGGTGGCCTTGGAGGCGGGGGCATCCATCAGCCCGGTGGCGGCCAGCACCGTCATCGACTTGCCGGAGCCGGATTCGCCCACCAGGCCCACCGTCTGCCCCTTCTGCACGGAGAACGAGATGTCCTCCACAATGGTGCGCCGGCCGATGGTCACCTTCAGGTCACGCACGTCCAGCACGGACTCACGCAGGGAAGCGCTCATCACTTCATCCTCGCTTCCATCAGGCTGCGCTGCTTGGGGTCCATCACGTCGCGCAGGCCATCGCCGAACAGGTTGAAGGCCAGCACCGTCACGAAGATCGCGGCACCGGGGAACACGGCCATCCACCAGGCCTGCCCGATCCACGACTGCGCATCGAAGATCATCCGCCCCCAGGACGGTTCCGGCGGCTGGATGCCCATGCCCAGGAACGACAGGGTGGCCTCGGTGAGGATCGCGAAGGCGAGGGAGACGGAGGTCTGCACGATCAGCGGCGCCATGATGTTGGGCAGCACGTGCCGGGTGAGGATGAACAGGTGCCCGGTGCCCATGGTGCGGGACACCTGCACGTACGGCTCCACGCTCACCGACAGGGTGGAAGCTCGGGAGACGCGCGCGAAGATCGGCGTGTACACCACGCCCACGGCCAGCATGGTGGTCCACTTGCCGGTGCCCAGGATCGCCACGATCACCAGGGCCAGCAGCACCACCGGGAACGCGAACAGCACGTCCACCAGCCGCATCAGCACCGTGTCCACGATGCCCCGCACGTACCCGGCGGTCACACCGATCGCGGTGCCCACGCCCAGAGCGAAGGCCACGGAGATCAGCGCCACCTGCAGGGAGGTCTCGGTGGAGGCGATCACGCGGCTGAACACGTCGCGGCCGAGATCGTCGGTGCCGAAGAGGTGATCGGCGCTGGGACCCTGCAGGGAGTTCAGCACGTCGGTGGAGTTGATGCCGTAGGGGATCAGCCAGCGGCCGAACAGGGCAACCAGCATCACCAGCAGCAGCACCAGGGCCGAGATCACGGTGACCGGGTTGGAGAACAGCACCCGCCAGGTGGGGCGGCGCTGCTCGGTGGGAGCGTCGACGTCGGCCGACGGATCCGCGGGATCACCCGAGCCCGTGGGGTTCGCGGGCTCGGCGGAATCGGCCGGAGTGCCCTGGGCGGCAGGGTCGACGGGATCGGCCAGCTCGGCCGCCTCTGCGGCGGCACGCGGGTCGTTCTGACTCATCGCAGCCTCCTCACGACATCCGGATCCGGGGGTCGACGACGGCGTACAGCACGTCGACCACGAAGTTCACCAGCAGGAACAGGGCCGCCACCAGCAGCACGCCACCCTGCACCACCGGGTAGTCGCGGGCCTCGACGCTGTCGTAGATCAACCGGCCCAGGCCCGGCCAGGCGAACACCACCTCCACCACCATCAGCCCCGAGAGGATCGTGGCCAGCTGGATGCCGGTGATGGTGAGGATGGGGATCAGTGCGTTGCGCACGATGTGGCGGCTCAGCACGGTGCGCGGCGCGAGGCCCTTGGAGCGGGCGGTGCGCACGTAGCCGGAGCTCTTGACCTCCAGCACCGCGGATCTGACGTATCTGGTGATGATGGCGGCGGCCACCAGTCCGGAGGTGGCGCCGGGCAGGATCACGTGCCGGGCCCACTGCAGCGGGTCCTCCGTCAGCGCCGTGTACCCGTAGGAGGGCAGCCAGCCCAGCACCGCGGCGAACAGCATGATCAGCAGCACGCCCAGCCAGAAGTCCGGCACGGACACACCGAACTGGCTGGTCACGCGCACGATCGCATCGGAGGCCTTCCCTTCGCGCAGCGCCGAGTAGATCCCGGCGGGGATCGCGATCACCAGGGCGATCAGGATCGCCACGGCCGCCAGCGAGGCGGTGGCCGGCAGGCGCTGCAGCACCAGGTCGGTGACCGAGCGGCCGCTGCGGAAGCTCACCCCGAGGTCCCCGGTGAACACCCCACCCAGGTAGCTGAAGAACTGCACGATCAGCGGGCGGTCCAGCCCGGAGCGCTCCAGCAGGGCGTCGTAGGAGGACTGGGTGAAGCGGGTGCCCAGGGCCACCCGGATCGGGTCACCGGGCACCAGGTGCAGCATCGCGAACACCACGATGATCACGCCCAGCAGCACTACCAGGGAGTACCCGAGGCGGCGCAGCACGAACTGCACGGTGGGGTTGCGCAGCCACCCGGGCAGGCGGCTGGAGGTGCCTGCGGCGGCGCGCGACCCGGTGGAGCCGGTCGCGGTCACTGGTTCAGCGAGGTGTCACGGAAGCGGATGGCGGCATCGCCTCGGGCCTCGTAGCCCTCGACCTCCGGCACCCATGCCTGCAGCACCGCCGGGTTGTACAGGTAGATGTAGCTGCACTCGTCAGCGATGATCGTGGCGGCCTCGCCGTAGATCTCCTTGCGGCGTGCTTCGTCGGGCTCGGCGCCGCCCTCCTCCAGCAGCCGGTCCACCTCGGGGTTGGAGTAGCTCTGGCGGTTGTTGGCGCCCTCGGAGTGGTGCTGGGCGTAGTAGAAGCCGGAGGGGTCGATGTTGCCCAGCCAGCCCATCATCAGCATGTCGAAGTTGCCCTCGTTCTGCTCGGCCAGCCAGGTCGCGAAGTCCACGGTGGAGATCTCCACGGTGATCCCGAACGGCGAGAGCTGATCGGCGATCAGCTGGGCGGAGCTGACCGTCTCGGGGTACTCCGAGGTGGCCATGAAGCGGATCGTGGTGCCGTCCACCCCGCCGGCGGCGTCGAACAGCTCCTGCGCCTTGTCCGGGTCGGTGGAGTACGTCGAGTACTCGTGGTACCAGGAGGAGGTCTCCGGGATGGCCAGCTGGTTGGGCACGGCCGTGCCCTGGGTGGAGGCCTGGATGATGGCCTCGCGGTCGATGGCGTAGGCGATGCCCTGGCGGGCCTCGACCTTGTCCCAGGGGGCGTTGGCGATGTTCAGCGCCAGGTACCAGTAGTCGTTGGAGGGCACCTGGCCCAGCTCCAGCTCATCGTTGCCCTCGATCTGCTCCACCCGCTGCGGCTCGAAGGAGTCCGTCCAGTGCACCTCGGAGTTCTGCAGGGCGGTGACGGCGGTGGACCCCTCGGAGATGAACCGGAAGGTGACACCGCCCAGCGCCGGGGCGCCGCCCCAGAAGTCCGGGTTGGCCTCCAGGGCGATGCTGTCACCAGTGACGTAGTCGGCCAGCTTGAACGGACCGGTGCCGATGGGCGAGGTGACGATGTCGCCGGAGTCCACGTTGTCCTGCTTGACGATCGCCAGGCCCTTGAAGTTGCCCAGGTTGGCCAGCAGGTCCGGGGTGGGGGCACCCACGGTGATCACCACGGTGCCGGCGTCGGGCGCCTCCACCGATTCGATGGCGGCCAGGCGCCAGGCGTTGGCGAGCTCCTCGTCGATGATCCGGTTGTAGGAGTACACGACGTCATCGGCGGTGAACTCGCTGCCGTCGTGCCAGGTGACGCCCTCGCGCAGGGTGAAGGTGTAGGTCAGCTGGTCGTCGCTGACCTCCCAGTCCTCGGCGAGCGCTCCCACCATCTCCAGGTTCTCGTCGGGCTCGACGAGGGTGTCGAAGATGTTCTCCAGCACCTGGAAGGAGAAGTAGGCGGTGGTGCTGTGGGGGTCCAGCTGGTCCGGCTCACCGGCGATCGCGGCGATCAGCTCGGCGCCGTCGACGGCCCCGCCGCCGTCGGAGCCGGCGCCCCCGCCGTCGAGGTCGACGTCCTCCCCGCCGCCGGAGCAGGCGGCGAGAAGCGCTGCCCCCGAGACTCCGGAGGCGGCCAGAAGAGTGCGGCGGTCGAGCTTCATGAGAGGTCCTTCCCCGGGGCGAGATGCTGCGGCATCGCGAGCTGTCCCTCCACTGTGGTCCAGGACACTCTCCGGATGGGTGAAGATTGGACGGATGTGCTGGATCGTTGTGCATTCGTGATCGCTTTCCCAGGCTCGTCGGAAGGGCCCCATGACGTTCTCCCTCGCCGTGGTCGACCCGCTGCACGGGCTGCTCGGGACGGCCTCGGCCTCGCGCTCGCTTGCCGTGGGCAACGCCGTGATGATCGTGGATCCCGCCCGTGGCGTCTCGATCAGTCAGGCCGCCACCAACCGCGGACTGCACGGGGCGCTGCTGTCAGGGCTGGAAGCACCGGGTGCCACGCCCGAGGCTGCGCTGGCTGCGGCGCTGGCCACCGATGACCAGCCGGAGCGGCGCCAGTGCGGGGTGCTGGACCTGACCGGCCGCGGTGCCGCCCACACGGGGGAGCTCAATGTCGGCTGGGCGGGCCATTCGCACGGCGGGACGGCCGCAGCGGCCGGCTGGGAGGGCCTCTCGGAGGGCAGCGGCGTGCACATCCACGACGGCCTCCATCGGCCCTCGCTGATCGCGCTGGGCAACTGCCTGGCCGGCCCCGAGGTGCTGGAGGCGATGACCCGCACGGTGCGCTCCTCCGGCTCCGGCGACGGCCTGGCTCTGTCCCTGGTTCAGGCGCTGATCGCGGCCGACGACGCCGGTGGTGACATCCGGGGCCGACAGTCCGCCGCCGTGATGGTGGCCCGCATCGACCCGGAGGCGAGCTGGCCGTTCACCAGCATCGTTGACCTGCGGGTGGACGACGACCCCGAGGCCCCGACCACGCTGCGTGCTCTGCTGGGCACCTGGCTGGACCATGCCGCCGAGCGCAGGCTCGTGGGGAGGCGGTGAGGGCAGGCTGGTGGGTCGGCGCAGAGGGCAGGCTCGTGGGCCGACGCTGAGGGCAGGCTCGTGGGCCGGCGCTGAGCGCACTAACCGGGCGGCGGTGGTCCGGCGGTCGGCTCCCCGCACCCGGGGCCGTCCCTGCGGATGGGGAGTTCTCCCCCTCCCCAAGCTCTCTGGACTTTGCCACCATGGGTGCATGGCTCAACGACAGCGCCACCTTGCCGCCGCACTTCTGGCCGGCGCCGTGCTGCTGCCACTGGCCGCGTGCGAGACGAGCTCCATCAAGAGCAGCTGCGACACGGACAGCTCCTGCCGCATCGAGATCACCGGCAACAGCCTGCACGACCTGCCTCGCCCCCTCGATGCCTCCCACGGCTACGAGAAGCCCGCGGACATGCACGACAAGATCCATCTGGACCAATCGACCGAGGGCGGACCAGCCACCGTCGAGCTGAACGCCGATCCCTACGAATGCTCGGTCGGGGAATCGTTCACCGTCATCGACACCACCTTCGCCTGCACCGAGATCGGCGAGGACTCGATCGCGCTGGAGACCGTGCGGAACTGACGCCGGACAAAGACGACGTGGATCACCCACACCAGCGCTTTCGTAACTTTCGCAACCGGTGTAGTATCGCAGTTCAGGGGTCGGCAGAACACCCAGGCGCTCGACCTCGCGGGCGATCCCGCGAAATCGTGACCGCACGTACAGCCGATCACCCGCACGCAGCACGGACGACGAGGACTCTCCATGCCTGAATCAGCCATCATTCCCAGCGTCCACACCGTTGAGACCCCCCGGGCAGCCGACGCCTCCGGGAAGCTGCTGAGCTTCGTCGTCGCACACGAACAGCGGCATGGAACCGCCCCGTCCCCATCGTTCTTCCTCACGGGTGCCGACGAGCATGACCGTGTGGAGCTCTCAGCGGAACTCTTCGCGATCCTGAAAGAGGCCGCGACCGCTCTACAGCGCGGCCAGTCGGTGAGCATCGTGGCCAGGGACCAGGAGGTCACCACGCAACAGGCCGCAGAGATCCTCGGGCTCAGTCGGCCGACGGTCGTGAAGCTCATCGATGCGGGTGAGATCCCCGCTCGAATACCTGGCAAGCAACGCCGAAAGCTCCGGTTGAAGGATGTCCTCTGCTACCGGGATTCCCTCCACGATCGTCGGACCGACTTCATCTCCGACACATCGTCCGAGTACGACCAGAGTACCCAGGCTGATATCGCTGAGGCCCTTCGCGAGGCTAGGGACCGGGCCTGAACGTCGGGTGCCCCTGGCACACTGAGACAGGTGTACCGCGCCGTTCTTGACACCTGTGTGCTCGTGCCCGATCTGCAACGGGACTTCCTGTTGCAGATCGCGGCCGAGCACGGCTTCGCGCCACTGTGGGGTACTGGCATCATCACGGAACTCGAGTACGTGCTTCGCCGTCTCGACGAGAGACGTGGTCTGACGGCGAACCACGATGCCCGGCAACGGCTGCTGCGTCAGATGGACGAAGCATTCCCCGGATCCACCATCATCGCTCCGAAGTCTGGCACCTACCCGTACGACCTTCGAGATCCAGACGACGGTCACGTCGCCCACGCTGCGATCATGGGCAAGGCTGACGCGATCGTCACCGATGACCGGCGCAGTGGCCTCGCCAGTTGCGCCGCACTTCAGGAGGCCACGGTGGAGGTGCTTTCCGCCCAGGACTTCGCAGCCAACACAGTGATTGCTCACCGTGCCGAAGCTGTTCGCGCACTCCAGATCCTTGCGAGCCGTCGGCAACGGCCGCCGCAGTCCCCCCGTCAACTGCTCGTCCAGCTGCGCAACCGTCACGGCCTGGATGAGGTGTACGAGCATCTGGCGCCAGCAGTGCCCAGCCAGGGCTGAGCTCCAAATTTCTCCGCGGTCTCAGCCCACTCGGGCGAACTCGGCGACCGCCCCGTACAGCCTCCGGTGCACCGGCCGCAGCTCGGCATAGGCGACAACCGCCGACGGGTCCGGTGCGGTCACGTCCCCACCCTGCTCGGCGAGCGGGACGATGCCGTGGTCCAGATCCAGGGCGTCGGCACCCGCGAGCGCAGCACCGAGCAGGGTCGCATCCGACCCGTCGGCGTGCAGCACGGGCCGACCGGTGACGTCGGCCAGGATCCGCCGCCAGGGTGCCGAGGCCGCTCCCCCGCCGACCACGGGCAGCAGCTGCCCGGCGCTGGCGGGATCGAGCGCGTGCGAGAGGGCCAGTGCGACCCCTTCGAGGGTCGCGGCGTAGAGGTCGGTCGCACCGGTTGTGGCATCGATGCCGAACACCGCCCCGCGCAGGACGTCATCCCGCACGGGGAACCGTTCACCGCCCAACGAGGGCAGCACCAGCAGGCCCGTCGGCCCGCGGCCGCGCTCGCGTTCACGGGCCTCGAGCATCTGATCGGCGGCGGTCGCGTCGGCATCTGAGAGGTAGGCGCGCCGCGCCCAGGCCGCAGCTGCCCCAGCGGCGAGGATCGCGGAGATGTGCAGCTCAGCGCCGCCGCCGAGGGCGAGCCGGTGCGAGGCCGGGTCCGAGGTCGAGATCGAGGCCGGGTTCGAGGTCGAGAGCGATGCCAGGTTCGAGGCACCGTTCGCGGCCCGGTCCGAGCCGCCAGCTGCAGCCCGGTCCTGCGCGGCGCGTCGAACGCTCGCGATCCAGCCGCTGGTTCCCAGGGAGACGTGGTCCTGGCCGGGGGCGAGGCCGGTGATCCCCAGCGTCGCGGCACCCGCATCACCGGGCGCGAGCACGATCGGAACACCGGCGGGCACACCCAGCAGGGCGGGGGCGGACTTGTCGGTGTGGCCCACGACCTCCCCGACGGAACTGGTCAGGTACGGCAGGAGGGCCGGGTCGATCCCGGCGGCGCGGGCCAACGCAGGTGACCAGGTGCGGGTGCAGGCATCGAGCAGTCCGGTGGCCGCAGCGGTGGTCAGGTCGCAGTGGAGCCCGGCCCCGAGGACGTGCGCGAGGTGCCCGGCGGGGCCGAACACCAGGCCGCGGGCGCGACGGACGGACTCGGGCTCGTGGCGCACAAGGCGCCGGAACATCGCGGCGCAGCTGCTGGCGTCCTGCAGGTTCCCGGTGATGCGGTCCCAGTCCTCGCCGTCGCGGGCGAGGTCCGTGCAGATCTCGTCGTGCTCGGTGCCCGCACGCAGGTCGGTGTACAGCACGGCGGGTCGCACAGCACCGTGCTCGGGAGCCAGACCCTCCCGCGCGCCACCCACATCTCTGTGTGCGCCCTCGAGGACCAGGTCCTGCATCTGGCCGGTCAGGCACAGTGCGGCGACCTCGACCCAGGCCGGGAGGACTTCGGTGATCGCGATACGGGCGGCGCGCACCCAGTGGTCCGGGTCCTGCTCGGTGCCGCCGTCCGGGGTGTGACAGGTGGGGTACGCGGCACTCGCCGCGCCGTGGAGGTGCCCCTCGAGGTCGAGCAGTGCGGCCTTCGCCGCAGAGGTGCCGAGGTCGAGGGTGAGCAGACCGAGCATGGGGTCACGGTAGCCGGTCGGATGTGCCCGGCAGTCGCGCCGACGGAACAGGGAGGATGTGCCCGGGACTCACTTCGACTTGGTCATCTGGGGGCCAATGAGCGCGTCATTCGCCCCCAGATGGCACAGTCGATTCTCCAGATGGCGGGTCGGATCGTGAACCGACCCACGACCCTCAGCTCGCAGCGCCCCCACGACCCTCAGCTCGCAGCGCGCCCACGACCGTCGACTCACCTCGCCCACGGCCCTCAGCTCACAGCTCACAGCTCCGTGGTCCCCGTCCCGCCGGGGGTGTCGCCGCCGGTGACCTTGGCCTTGAGGATCTGGGCCACACCTGCGACCTTGCCACCGGGCAGGCCCCAGTACTGTGCGGACTCACTGGTGACCAGCACCAGGGCCAGGTTCGGATCGTCCACGCCACCGGGGAAGTAGCTCTTGGCGGAGTCGTCCCACAGCTCGGCGATCTTGGCGCGGTCCTCGACGAACTGGGCCTTGCCCGCCACGGACAGCCAGGATCCGGCCTCGGAGACGTTGAGGTTCACCTCGGGGCCCTGGCGCAGGGCGTCGGCCTGATCGCCCTGCAGGCCCACGAACAGCCACACATCGGCATCGTCGGTGACGTCCTGGACGGTCATGGGGTGGGACAGCAGCTTGCCGTCGGCGCGGGCGGTGGTCAGCATGACGATGCTGGTGCCGCGCAGCTTCTCGACGACGTCCTGCTGGGTGAAGTCCTGGTCGGTGCTCACGGTTCCTCCATCGGGTCGAGCGGGTGGTCGAACGGGGTGCGGGCCCCTGGGCCACACCTGGATGAGCGGGCGCGGCGACGTCGGGCGGCCGCGCCCGGTGATGCGTCGACCGTAGGCTCCGCACCTGCGACGGGCACCCAGGAACCCGACCGACCGGTTCCGGGATGCCAGGCAGCTCGTCGCGCACTCCGGCGGCCACCAGCACCCTTCGGGACCGGATGCGTGTGCCACGCCCCCTCGACCATTCGGTCACAGCAGGCCGTCCGTTCATGGGGCCTGCATGTCGTAGCGTGGCCAGGTGACCCACACCTCCGGCTCCCCGCAGCGGGAGCACACCACCGGCTTCCCACAGCGGGAGCACACCAGCAGCACGCCCGCGGATGACCGGCCGCCCGCCGCCCCCACCGAGGCGGCCACCAGCGGACCCGACATCCCCGTCGGCCTCGACAACGCCCCGGAGGGCCCGGGCGTCTCCGCGGCGGGGTTCGCGGCCCCCGTGCCCGCGATCGTGGCCGGGATCAGCGAGGCCATCGGGAACACTCCCCTGATCCGTCTGGACTCCCTGTTCCCCGACTCCGGGGTGGAGATCCTGGCGAAGCTGGAGTCGGTGAACCCGGGCGGCTCCACCAAGGACCGGCCGGCGATGGGCATGGTGCGCGACGCCCTGCAGACCGGGCGACTGGCCCCCGGCGGCACCGTGGTGGAGTCCTCCTCCGGGAACCTGGGCGTGGCCCTGGCCCGTGCCTGCAACGCCCACGACGTGCGGTTCGTGTGCGTGGTCGACGCCCGTACCAACGCCACCACCGTGCGCACCATCCAGGCGCTCGGCGGGGAGATCGACCTGGTCTCCGAGCCCGATCCAGCCACCGGTGACCTGCTCACCGCCCGCTTCAACCGGGTCAAGGAGCTGCTGGAGGAGATCCCCGATGCGGTGAACCTGTACCAGTACGGCAATCCCGCCAATCCCCGTGCCCACTACGACGGCACCATGCGGGAGATCGCCGAGGCCACCGGGCACCAGGTGGACGTGCTGATGGCGGCGGTGTCCACGACCGGAACCATCGGCGGCTGCTCCGCGTACATCCGCGACCACGACATGACCACCCGCGCGATCGCGGTCGACGCGGTGGGCTCGGTGCTGTTCGGTGGCACCGCCGCGCCCCGCCCCCTGCCCGGCATGGGTGCGGGAGTGGTCACCGAGCTGTCCCGCCAGGTCGAACCCGATCAGGTGATCCGCGTGGAGGGCCTGGACTGCGTGGTGGGCGCCCGGCACCTGGCCCGCAGCGAGGGCATCCTGGCCGGGGGCTCCACCGGCGGCATCGTGCACGCCCTGGGCGGGCTGATCCCCAGCCTCGAGCCCGGCACCCGCGTGGTGTTCGTGGTGCACGACGGCGGTGTTCCGTACCTGGAGACCGTGTACGACGACCAGTGGGTGCGGGAGAACCTCGACGCCGACACGGACGCGATCGCGGAGGGGATCGAGCAGCTGCGCAGGACCGCCCGCCGTGACTGAGCAGCCCTCCGTCCGGGCCGGCACGGCCCATCCGGCCCGCAGCGACGGTGCTGCCCGCCCGATTCGCGACGACCGCACTGCACCGCCCATGGCAGCCGCTGGCACACCGCTTCGCCCGGCCGCCGGTGCGCCGCTGCGGATCGCCGTCGTCGGTGCCGGACCGAAGGCGCTGTACGCGCTGGAGGAGCTGACCGCGCTGCTGGATGCTGCGGGCTCCGCCACGGCCACCGCCGACGACGCGGGAGCTGCGGCCTCCGAATCGTCAGCAGCATCCGGCCTGACCGTGACGGTGATCGATCCTGTCGCCGTGCCGGGCACGGGCGCCGCCTACCACCCCGGCCAGCCGCACCACCTGCGGCTGAACGTGACCGCGGCGATCCTCGATGAGCCCGCCACCGGCGACTTCCCCGCGTACCCCAGCTGGGTGCAGGACCCGTACCCGCAGCTGGCCGACGAGCCGTACCCGCCGCGCGCGGTGGTCGGCGAGTACCTCGCCCAGCGCTGGCAGCAGATGATCCATGGTCTCTCCCGCCATGCCCACGTGGAGCACGCCCGGGCCCGGGTGACGGACCTGCGGCGCGAGGGCAGCGCCTGGCATCTGACCACCGACGCTGCTCCCGCGGACCTTGGCCCGGTGGACGAGGTGCTGATCGCCACCGGTCACGCCGCCGGCCACCGGGGAGCCCTGGTGAACCACTGGAGTTCACCCCTCCCCCTGGTCCCGGCGGTGCTGCCCGCTGAGCGGATGCTCAGCGCCGCGCACGTCCCACCCGGTTCCCGGGTCGCGGTGCGCGGCGGGGCGCTGACCTTCATCGACGCCTGCCTGACCCTCACCGAGGGCCGCGGCGGCACCTTCACCGAGAGCACCGACGTCGACGCGACCGGCGGCACCGAGGCGGCCGTCCCAGCCCGCCTGGTGCACCAACGCGGGCCGCACGAGCCGGCCCTCATCCGGCCGATCACCCGGCAGGGCCTGCTGCTGGATGCGAAGCCGGACCCGGGAACACCCCTGACCGAGACCGGCGAGCGCGCCGTCGAGCAGGCCCGCGCCCGATTCACCTCCGACCAGGGCATGGGCCCGGACGCGGTGCTGGCGATCGTGGTCGATGCCGCCACCGCCATGCTCGAAGGGACCTTCGCGCCCAAGAAGCACGCCAGCACCTCGGGACGGGATGCGCGCGACACCGTCGCCGGTTCTCGCGCGGCCGTCGAACACACGCTGAGCACCGGTGCGGAACCCGATCTGCCCCGCGGCCCGGGGCGCGCCGAGGCGGCGCTGCGTCGCAGCATCGAGACGGCCCAGGGCCACCGCTCGCCCGGTCCGGCCTGGGCGCTGGGCCGCGTGTGGCAGACCCTCTACTCCCCGATCTCCGCCGCCCTGCGCGGCAGCGACGCCCCCGAGGAGGAGTGGGCGCGCTTCCGGCAGGCCGCCCAGGTGCTGGAGCGCTTCGCCTTCGGCCCTCCGCTGGTCAACGCCCGCAAGCTGCTGGCGATGATCGACTCCGGCGCGGTGGACCTGTCCTGGATGGACGGAGAGGTTGGCATCGACGGCAACGGCATCCATGTCGCGCCCGTGACCGAGAGCTCCGACGCCACTGCCACCGGCCGGCGCGACGACGCCGCTGCCACTGGCCGGCACGACGACGCCACTGCCACCGGCCGGCACGACGACGCACCGTCTGGCGGCGATGTCGACGTGGTGATCGACGCGGTGCTCACCCCGCCCGGACTGCTGAACCTCACCGACGAGCTGGCGGGTTCGCTGCTGCACCGCGGCCTGGTGCAGGTGCGGCCCGGCAGGCGGGGAGCGATGATCGACGAGGCCGGCTCCCCCGTCGGCCGCGATGACGCGCCGCTGGCCGCGGCCGACGGTCGGACCGTGGCCGGGCTCGCGCTGATCGGGCGGCCCACAGAGGACCATGTCATCGGCCACGACTCGCTGAACCGCCACCTGCACCACGAGGGCCGATGCTGGGCCCGACGGATCGCGGAGCGCATCACGGGCGCTGACGACGCCGCTCCCGCCGTAACGGCCGCCCCCGCCGTAGCGGCCTCCCCAGCCGTACCGG
The DNA here is from genome assembly GCF_025143785.1 of Brachybacterium sp. p3-SID1565. Taxonomy (NCBI): domain Bacteria; kingdom Bacillati; phylum Actinomycetota; class Actinomycetes; order Micrococcales; family Dermabacteraceae; genus Brachybacterium; species Brachybacterium sp. p3-SID1565. Next base: position 48,630 of record NZ_JAMBDS010000005.1, on the reverse strand, counting down.
CGGACGGATCTGCTCCTGCCATACCGGCAGAAGGATCTGCTCCTGCCGCCCCCGCCCCCGCTGTCGCCCCCGAGTGAGAGGACCTGCCGTGACCGAGGAACCCACCCTGCGCGAGGCATGCCAGGGAACCCCGCCGCTGTCGGCCCGTCTGGAGCCGTGGATGCAGGAGCTGCTGGCGGACCCTGCGACCTGCAGTTCGCTGCTGGAGCGCTACGGGAGCCCGCTGAACGTGCACGACTTCTCCGCGCTGCCGCGCAACGCCGCAGAGCTCACGGAGGTGGCCGGGGCCTCCGGGGTGGACCTGCGGATCTTCGTGGCCCGCAAGGCCAACAAGACCCTCGGCATGGTGCGGGCCGCGCATCGCGCCGGGCTGGGGGTCGACGTGGGCAGCGAGCGCGAGCTGGCCCAGGTGCTCGAGGCCGGTGTGCCACCGCATGACGTGGTGGTCACCGCAGCCATCAAGCCCGATCCGGTGCTGCGCCTGGCCCTAGAGTCCCGCTCACTGCTGGTGCTGGACAACCTCGACGAGGTGGCCGCCTCCCGGAGGGTCGCCGAGCAGGTCACCGGCGCCCGGAGCGCGGAACCAGGTCGCCCCGCGGACCGGGCCTCCGATGCCCCCGAGCCGTTCCCCGTGGCGCTGCGCCTCGCGCCCAAGCCCAGCGACCTGATCCCGCCCACCCGCTTTGGGGAGTCGGCCCGCACCTGGCTCGAGCTGATCGACTCCGGCGGCCTGGGCGACCTGCTGCGGGTGGACGGTGTGCACTTCCACCTGCACGGCTATGACCCGATCGCGCGCGCCACCGCCCTCGGGGAGGCGCTGGAGCTGATCGACGCGCTGCGCGAGCGCGGCCTGGCCCAGAACGGCGCGTTCGTGGACATCGGCGGCGGCATCCCGATGAGCTACCTGGACGATGCCGGGCAGTGGGACGCCTTCTGGCAGGCCCACGACCGACAGGCCCCGGAATCGGGCCCCGGCGAGGGCGATCACGCGGCCGACGATGACCGGCCCGCGGCGGCCCCCGACGCCGGCGAGGACGCCCCCGACGCCGGCGGAGACGCCCCAGCCGCCCCGCTGACCTGGCGCGGGGAGCCACTGCGGCAGGTGTACCCCTACCACCAGCAGGTGATCCGCGGGCCCTGGCTGAAGCGGCTCCTGGGCCACGAGATCCGCCCGGGTGTCACTGCTGGGCAGGCCCTGCGGGAGCGCGGGGTGCAGCTGCGCTGCGAGCCGGGCCGCTCCATGATGGACGGCTGCGGCATGACGCTGGCGAGGGTCATCCAGCGCACCAGTGCCAGCGACGGCGTGCCCCTGGTGGGGCTGGAGATGAACCGCACCCAGTGCCGCTCCACCTCCGACGACTTCCTGGTGGACCCGATCCTGGTGCGCACCGGCGAGGACGGCGGCCGGAAGCGCTCGGGCCCGTTCGAGGGGTTCCTGGTGGGCGCCTACTGCATCGAGGCCGAGCTGATCCAGCGTCGGCGCCTCGCGTTCCCGCAGGGCGTGGCCGTGGGCGACGTGATCGCCCTGCCCAACACCGCCGGGTACCTGATGCACATCCTGGAGAGCGCCTCCCACCAGATCCCCCTGGCCTCCAACGTGGAGCGCGTCGGCGGTGGGGACGCGAGCGGATCCGGAGGTAACCGCCCCAGCGCAGAGGTGGCGGACCGCAGCAGCGCAGTCGGCGCGGACCACAGCAGCACCGCCGTCGAAGGCAGCGATCCCCGTCCTGATGTGCCCGGGTTCAAGCGCGACGGCATCGACCGGGTGCTGCCCATCCGGGCCTGATCCCCCGCTTGAGGGCTCCGGACATCCCCCGGTGCATCCCAGGGCCAACCCCGTACCGCGCCCGGCCCGCCGCTCCCTAGCGTGCCGGCGGGCGTGGCCATCGGTGCCGGTCTGGCGCTGAGCATCGGCGCGGCGATCGAACTGGTGCGCCGACGTCGCACTGTCCACGCAGCGGCCGGTCCTGTCGCCACCGGGCGAGCCGGCCTCACACATCCCGGAATCGACCGGCGAACTGCGCCGGGGTCATCCCGGTGGTGGTGCGGAAGTCGCGGGAGAAATGGGCCTGGTCGGCGTACCCCAGCTCCGCTGCGACATCGGCCAGGCGCCCTTCCCTCTCACGCAGGCGGCCGGCCGCCTCGTGCAGGCGCCGGCGCCGAATCAGCCAGGCAGGGCTGAGGCCCAGGCGACGTGCGGTGAGCCGCTGCAGCGCGCGCTGCCCGATGCCGAACCTCTCGCACAGCTGCCCCACGGAGACCACGGCAGGATCGCTCTCCACCGTCTCCACCAGGGCGTTCACCAGCAGGGACTCCTCATCGGGCGCACCCAGGGACGCCACCCTGGACTCCAGCTGCTCCTGGCAGCGTGCGTGGATCTCCGGGTCCGACGGGTCCGCTGCCATCAGCGCCGTGATCTCGGCGGTCAGTCCCCGCAGCGCTTCCACATCGTCGAGACCGCACCAGCTGTCGGTGAGGGCGGAGACCGGCCCGTCGAGCAGGCGCGCCCCGGCGGCCGGCGCGAACATCACTCCGAAACCCCAGCCTCGGCCCCGCAGCTCCGTCACGGACAGGCCGCGCGTGGGCCCGGCGAAGCGGGAGTAGGCCGGGGTGGTGATGGCCAGGCAGATCGGGTACTGCAGCACCTTCTGCACGGCCGCATCGCCCTCCGGCACCTCCCACACCGGCACCCAGTACCGGCGGATCCACGGCGTGAGCTGCGGCGCGGGCGCGTACCGGGCGATGGCGAAGGTGCGATCGGCGGGATCGCGCAGGTGCGCCCGCTCCACGTCGTCCTCGGGCCTGGCCATGGGCACACGATAGAGGCCGCCCCGAGACGGTGCCGTCGGAAAAGTTCAAGACCTCCGCCGTCGGCCCCGCCTACAGTCGCGGCAACGCCCCGGGGCACCTGCGCTCCGGTCACCGCACAACCACGGAGGACACCATGGGACAGGCACCACCGACCTCGATCCAGCAGACCTGGCGCGAGCACGAGAAGCCGTTCACGGCCGTGATCACCCAGGTGCGTGACTGGGATGCGCCCAGCCCCTGCGAGGGATGGGCCGCCCGCGACGTGCTCGCCCATGTGATCGACACCGAGCGCGACTTCCTGCGGGATCACGGCCATCCCCTGCCCGACGGCGCACCCGCCGACAGCAGCGGCTCCGCCGTGGACCAGGAACCGTCCCAGAGGTGGTTCGCCCACGCCGCTGCTGTCGATGCGCTGCTGGCCGACGAATCGATCGCCGACGAGCGCTTCGACGGCTTCTTCGGCCCCACCACCATCGGGGATACCTGGGCCCGCTTCTACTGCTTCGACCTGCTGGTGCACCGCTGGGACATCGGCACCTCCCAGGGCCTCCGGGTCGACCTCAGCGACGAGGAGCTCGCTGCGATCGACGACGCTGTGGACGGCTTCGGTGAGCACGCCTACATGCCGGGAATCTTCGGCCCACCGGTCGAGGTGGGCACAGATGCGTCCCGTCAGGTGCAGGTGCTGGCACGCACGGGGCGGCACGCGACCTGCTGACGGCGTTGCCAAGCGCAGGGCGGCCTCGCGCTCGGCGGCCCGCGACCTGCTGACGGCGTTGCCAAGCGCAGGGCGGCACGCGAGCCGGTGGCGGCGCGGCCTCGGTCTGACCCGACGCGACAGGAGCTGTTCTGACGGATCGCGCTCACCTGACGTTCCTGCGGGAACGTGAGGCGCCCGACTGTCCCCGGTTACGGGCGAGTACCTTCCAGGATCTGGAAGCTGGCGGCACAGAACTCGTGGATCACCCGGATGCCCGGTGCCCAAGCCGGCATCTGATGGCCAGGCCAGCACCTGATGGCCAGGCCGGCACCTGATGGGCCCCCCGGATGACTGACGGACCAGGCCGGCACCTGATCGGCCGCCCCGAATGCCTGATGGGCCAGTGAACGGTAGGCACTGCCCGCGCCGTCGGGTCAGAGGAACGGACGCAGCGGGATCAGCGCGGTCTCGGCCAGGCGCGCCATGCGGTGGCGATCACGCCATCGCGGAGAGGTGAGCACCTCGCAGTGCTCGGAGTCCCGCTCGAACACCGTCTCCATGTTCGCGGCGAAGTCCTCGTCGATGATCTCCACGTTGGTCTCGTAGTTGAACGAGAGGGACAAACGGTCGATGTTGGCGGTGCCCACGGTGGACCAGATGCCGTCGATGGTGGCCGTCTTGGCGTGGATCATCGCGGCGTCGTACAGCAGGATCGTCACCCCGGCCTCGAGCATCTGCCCGTAGAAGCCGCGCGAGGCGAAGTCAGCCACGATGTGGTTGGACTTCCCGGGCACCATCACACGTACGTCCACCCCGCGACGGGCGGCCTGGGTGAGGGCGTGAAGGATCTGCTGGTCGGGGATGAAGTACGGGGTGGTGATGTAGATGTGGTCGCTGGCCCGCTCGATGGCCGCCAGGTACAGCTGCCGGATCGGGTACACCAGCTGCACCGGCAGGTTCGCCGCCACCCGCACCTCCGGATCCCAGCTGTCCGGCGGGATCCAGAGGATCTTGTCGTCCTCCTCGGCGTGCTCGTTCCACGCTCGCTTGATGGAGTTGCGCAGCCCCCACACGGCCGGCCCCTGCTCACGGATGTGGGTGTCGCGCCACTGCCGCGCGTAGAGGTCACCGATGTTGTAGCCGCCAATGAAGCCGGTGTGGTCATCGACCACCAGGATCTTGGAATGGTTGAAGCCGGTGTGGCGCAGCAGGCCCTTCCAGTACGGGCGTGCGATGGCAGGCAGCCGCTTGACGCGCACCTTGTCCGAGAAGCCTGCGTAGAACCGGCGCGGCACCACCAGGTTGCCGAAGCCGTCGTACAGCACGCGCACGTCCACCCCGCGGTCGGCGGCGCGGTTCATGGCGTCGATGAAGCGCTGGCCGACCTCGTCGCCCTTCCAGATGAAGGTCTCCAGCAGCACGCTCTCGCGGGCCCCGTCGATCGCCTCGATCATGTCGTTGTACACCTCGGAGCCGGAGGTGTACAGGGTGATCCGGGAGTCCTGCACCTGCGCCTCGAAGGTGCCCGGGCGCGGGGCCTCGCGCTCCTTGCGGGAGCGGCTCTTGACGCCGTCCACGGCGATCAGGGCGGCCGCCGCGGTCAGGGGCGGGACTGCGGTGACAGCTGCGCCGATCGCCGCCACCCGTCGCAGCGGTCGCTCGCCTAGAATCGCACGCACGGTGTTCAGAGTCGCCATGTGCTCAGCGTAGAGGGGCTTCTTGAGCCCCGCACTCAGGCGGGCTCGTCATCGACGGGTGCCAGGGGCCTGGTGGCGGGCCCTTCGAGGATCTGGCCGTCGGGGGCGAAGCGGGAGCCGTGCAGGGGACAGTCCCAGGATTTCTCGGCATCGTTCCAGGCCAGCACGCCGCCCAGGTGCGTGCAGATGCCGGAGACCCGGCAGGTGACGCCGTCGATCGTGGACTGGGCGACGGGCCTGCCACCGCGTCGGCCCACGATCCCGGAGCCGTCGGCAGGCTCCACCTCGGGCAGTTCGCGCAGCTCCCCGCGCGCCCAGCCGGAGGCCATGTGGGCGCCGACGGATGCGTTGCGGGCCGCGCCCGTGCCGAGGCTCTTCACGCCGGGCCGGGCACCGTCGAGCGGTTCCAGCCAGGCCGGCGCCTGCCCGGCCTCCAGGCCCGAGATGGCGAGTGCCGCGGCGACCGCGCCGGTCATCCCCCACTTGCTGTACCCGGTGCCGACGTACGCGGTGGAATCCGAACCGGGCAGGGGGCCGATCAGGGGCAGGTGGCCGGCCGGATGGTAGTCCTGGGCGGCCCAGGCGTGAGTGCGGCGGGCACCGGGCACGTGCTGTTCCGTCCATCGCTCCAGGTCCAGGACCTGCTGGGCGGTGGAGCTCGTGCGGCCGGTGACGTGGTCGTTGCCGCCCACCAGCAGCAGCTCGCGGCCATCGTGGGGCACGGAGCGCAGGGTGCGCACCGGGTCGTCGGCACTGATGTGCATGCCGTAGGGACGGAAGCCGTCGCCCACCTCGAAGGTGAGGGCGTAGGAGCGGCGGGCCTGCATGCGCACCGAGTACCCGCCTCGCTCGGTGAAGGGCACACCAGTGGCCAGCACCACCTTCCCGGCACGCACCTGGCCAGCTGTGGTCTCCAGAGTGAAGGGGCCGCGGCGGGGAACGGAGGTGACGCGCACGCCCTCCACCAGGGTGCCGCCCAGCGAGACGAACTCGGCGGCGAGCGCGCTCAGCACGTCCATCGGGTCGAACTGGGCCTGGTCCTCCAGGACCGCGGCACCGGCCACCTCGAAGGGCAGCTCCAGGCCGCCTTCGAAGCGGGCGTCCAGGCCGGCCTCCTGCGCCGCCTCCAGCTCCGAGTGCACGGAGGACAGCCCGGACTTCGTGGTGGCGTAGGTGGTGGCGGGGCGGTGCTGGACCGGGACGTCGTGGGCGCGGCAGAAGTCCAGCAGCCACGACTGACCGTCCCGTGAAGCCTCCACGTACGCCCGCGTAACGCCCGGCCCGTGCTGGGAGCGGATCTGGCTGAGCACGGTGCCCTGCAGCAGGGACAGCTTTGCGGTGGTGTTGCCGGTGGCGACCGCGCCCACGCTGCGGGCCTCCAGCACGGCGACCTGCAGGCCCTGGTGGGCGAGCATGAGCGCGGTGGCCAGGCCGGTCAGTCCGGCTCCGGCCACCACGACGTCGAAGGACGGGTCTGCGGGCAGTTCTGCGGTGCGGATGCGGTGGGGGTCATGGGAGTCCAGCCACAACGATCGCATCGTCGGCTTGGTCGGCGAGTGGGACATCGGGAGCCTCCGCCCTGATCGGTGACGGCCGTCCCTGGTGGACCGGCCGCGGTCCCCCAGCCGATCAGAACCGCCCGGAGAAGGCAACGATCCGGTCGGAACGGGACCGACCGGTCGCATCGCGCCTCAGGCCTGCCCGCTGTCGAAGTAGTCGCGCACGTCCTGCGGGACGGCCGGCACGTCGTAGGGCACGCCGCCGTTGCGGATCGACTCGGCGCCCAGCACGCCCGTGGCCACGGCCTCGCGGGCCGCGACCGCGGAGACATCGGTGGCGCCGCCGTCACGGGCGAACCGCAGGAACTCGGCGATCAGGTTCGGGTCCGCCCCGCCGTGGCCGCCGTCACCGCGGTCGATGACCTCCACCGCGTCAGGCCGGCCGGCGCCGGAGTAGCGCGACTCCCAGATGTGGATCTGGTCGCCGCCACCGTCACCCATGTTCTCGATGCGTCCCGCGTCCCCGATCACGGTGTAGTTGCGCCAGTAGTCGGGGGTGAAGTGGCACTGCTCGTAGGAGGCCAGCACGCCGTTGTCCAGGGTCATGTTGATCATCGAGATGTCCTCCACGTCGATGACGGGGTTCATCTCCTTCTGGGCGGTGGGCGGCCAGATGTCGGCGTCGTACCAGTCCCACATGCGGCGGTCGGAGTTGTCGCGGCGATCGGCGATGTCGCCGTACACGGCGAGGTCGCCGATGCCGGAGACGCGGCGGGTGTAGCCGCCGGCCAGCCAGTGGATCACGTCGATGTCGTGCGCGCCCTTCTGCAGCAGCAGGCTGGTGGCCTTGGCCCGCTCGGCATGCCAGTCCTTGAAGTAGAAGTCGCCACCGGCGCCGACGAAGTGGCGGCACCAGATGGCGCGCACCCGGCCGATGCGGCCCGAATCCACGATCTTCTTCATCTGCCGGATCACCGGCATGTGGCGCATGTTGTGCCCCACGTACAGGCGGGCCCGCTTCTGCTTGGCCATCACCAGCATCGCGTCGGTGTCCTCGACCCGGATCGCCATCGGCTTCTCCGAGAAGGTGGCGATGCCGGCCCCCAGGGTCTTCAGGGCGATCTCGGCGTGCGCGTAGTCCGGCGCCAGGATCATCACTGCGTCGACCTCGTGCTCGGCCAGCAGCTGGTCCACGTCGTCCACCAGCGTCACGTCCCCGCCGTGGCGCTCGCGGGCGAGGTCCTTCCCGCGCTGGGTGGGCTCGGCGACCACGGTCACGCGGGAACCCTCGCCTGGCTTGTGGGCGTGAGTTGCGAGCGTGGAACGCGCTCCGTAGCCGATGACGCCGATGCGTAGGTCGTGCGAGTGCTCTGTGTCGTTCACGGTGGTCACCTTCCCGTCGTGCGGCCGCCGAAGATGTGCTCCTCGACCAGCGCCAAGCGCGTGGGCTGCTTCTCGAGATCCAGCAGCAGCACCTCGTTGCGCCCCTCGCGGATGACCGGGGCGGGCACGTACAGCGACTGCTGCGGGCCCACGTTCCAATACCGGCCCACGCAGAACCCGTTGACGTACGCGACGCCGTGGCCGGCATGGGAGACGTCCAGGAAGGCGTCCTTCTGCTCGCTCGCCTCGAAGGATGCCTGCACCAGGACGGGCAGCGTCGCGTCGTCCTCGGCGCCGGGCTCGACCGCGACGGCACCCGAAGCCAGCGCAGCGAGCTCCTCGGCCATGTCCTCCAGAGGCCATGGGTCCGCCTCCCAGTGATTCAGGAAGCGGATGATCTGCCAGACGCCGCCCAGGATGCCCTTGCGCTCCCCCAGGCTGGGGCCGAAGTTGATGCGGCCCAGGTTCTCCACCAGGATCTCCACCCGCACGGTGCGGTGGCCGCCCTCGGGCAGCAGGCGCTCGGCCAGGTGGGCGAGCTCCACGGTGGCGGGAAACTGCTTGTCGGCCTCCGCACCGAGCACGGCATCGGCACCGGCGGCACCGGCGTAGATGCCGTCCACGTACACCCAGGCACGGTCGTGCAGGTCGTACAGGTGCAGCGGCGCGATCGAGGGGCCGTCCTCGCCGTCGTTGCGGGCGATCTCGATGTCGCGGGACAGGCGCAGCAGGCCCCGCTCCAGCCCCAGGTCCTCGAAGGACGGCGGCTTCGGGTGCACCTCGGCACTGCGGGTGAAGCGCTCGGTGCCGCGCAGGGCCACCGTCCTGTCGATCGTGACCTCGCCGGCGGGCAGGGCCGCGGGCTCGGCGTCCAGACCCAGCTGGGCCAGGTGCTCCTCGAGCGCGGGCAGCTGGCGGTGCTGCGCGATGACCTCGCGGAAGGCGCGGAACTTCTCGGTGAGCCGGCCGTTCTCGGCGATCGGGGCGTCGTAGTCGTAGCTGGTGGTGGTGGGGCCGTAGGTGCCGTGGTGGTTGGCCCCGGCCGACATCCCGAAGTTGGTGCCGCCATGGGCCATGTAGAAGTTGACGCTCATGCCGTTGTCCAGCATGTCGGCCAGCTCCGAGGCAGCGGTCTCACCGGTGCGGGTGTGGTGCTCCTCGCCCCAGTGGTCGAACCAGCCGTTCCAGAACTCCATGCACATCTGGGGCTGGCCCGGCAGCTCACGCTCGGCCATCTCCAGCACCTGCAGGGTGCGAGAGCCGAAGTTCACGGTGGCCAGCGCTCCCTCGACGGTGCCGCCGGTGAGCCACATGCGGGCGGGCCCGTCGGAGGTCACCAGCAGTTCGTCGATGCCGCGCTCACGCAGGCCGTCGCGCAGGTGCGCCAGGTACTGCCGGTCGTCGCCGTAGCTGCCGTACTCGTTCTCCACCTGCACCATCACCACGTTGCCTCCGCGGGAGGCCTGCCGGGAGGCGATCACGGGGATAAGCATGTCGAACCAGGCGTCCACCAGCGCCAGGTAGTCGGGATCGCTGACCCGCAGGCGCAGGTTGCGGTCCCGCAGGATCCAACCGGGGAACCCGCCGTTCTCCCACTCAGCGCAGATGTAGGGGCCCGGCCGCACGATCGCATCCAGCCCCTCCTCCCCGGCGATGTCCAGGAAGCGACCCAGGTCCGCGATGCCGGTGAAGGTGGTGGTCTCCGGATCAGGCTGGTGCAGGTTCCAGGCCACGTAGGTCTCCACCGTGTTGCAGCCCATGGCAACCAGGCGGCGCAGGCGGTCGCGCCACTGCTCGGGGTGCACGCGGAAGTAGTGGATCGCACCGGAGATCACCAGGTGCTTCTCACCTCCGCGCAGGAAGCCGTCGGCGGTGGGTTCGAGCAGGGCGGTCATCGGTGGTCTCCCTCGGTGTGAAACGAATAACGCGGTCCAGTCTGGCAGGTCCCATCGGGCGCGGGAAGTCCGATCAGTCGCCGGGATGCCCCGTTCTCACCTGGTCTGCGTAGGATCGCAGATCCAACCCAGCACCAGTGGTGCCATCGTCGAGGTCTCGTAGGCGAAGAACAGGAACGGGGAGTCGAGCACCAGCTCCTTGGGATCCTCCGGCGCTGCGGCCTCCTCCATCCCCACGGCTGGGGCAGCCGCAGCCTCCATGCCCTCCGCGTCCACGGTGATCACGGCCTTGTGCACCACGTCGCTGATCAGCAGCTGCTCCTGCGTGGTGATCCCCGAGAAGTCGGCCCCGTCGGTGAAGGCCAGCTCCATCCCCAGGCCCTGCAGCAGCGCGGCCAGGGAGGTCTGCCATTCGATGTCGAAGGCAGGGAGGCTCAGGTCGACCACGTCCGGTCCCTGCAGGCCCTCCAGCACTGCTCCGAGACCGGCGTCCGCTCCGACGCCGTCTGCCGCCTCGGCCCAGGAATCGAGCACAGTGCCGACGTCGTCCACGGGCTGCACCAGGGCCAGGGCGAGACCCCGGCCGTAAGTGCTGTGGTGAGGTCCTCGAGATAGGCCTGCTCCAGTTCCATGCCCTCCTTCGCCCACACCCCGATCACGAGGGAGGCCACGGCCGGTTCGGGAGCGTCCTCCTCGTCGGCCTCCCGCTCCTCGTCTCCGACGACAGCGAGCACGGAGGAGAGGGAGTTGGCCGCCTCGGCCAGTTCGTCCATGCTGCCGCCGAGCACGTGCTCCATCTGGGCGCGGGTGTCCCCGGCGGCGCCCATCCCGGCCATGGTCAGCACGATCTGGGCCGACAGCGGGGAGCACACGGTGTTGACCTCGGACCGGTCGATCCCGCCCAGCATCCGGGCGGTGAAGGGCACGGCCGCCCGCCCCGTGCCCTCGGCGGGCCCGCGCTCGGCATGCTCCACCTCGGCGCGCACGTCCGGCTCCCCCACCTCACCGGGCCCGTCGGAACCTCCGAGCATGCCGCAGGAGGGCAGGCCCAGCGCCACCCTTGCCAGGTCGCAAGCCGGTCACGTTCGGTGACGGCCCTGGCGGGTCGGCGCCGCAGGCTCTCAGCCCTTGACCGAGCCCTCAGTGAGACCGCCGCGCCAGAAGCGCTGCAGCACCAGGATCAGGATCGCCAGCGGGATCACCGACAGCAGAGCACCACCGGTGGTGAGCTGGAAGAACTCCGGCAAGCGGTCCGTCTGCGCCCTCCAGCTGTCCAGACCCAGGGTGATCGGGTAGAGGCGCTCGTCGGCCAGCATCACCAGCGGCAGGAAGTAGTTGTTCCAGATCGCCACGAACTGGAACAGCAGGATGGTGACCACGGCCGGGGTGAGCTGCGGCAGCGCCAGCCGGTGGAACAGCCCGATCTCGCTCACGCCGTCGAGCCGGCCGGCCTCCAGCATGGAGTCCGGCACCGCGGCGCCGGCGTAGATGGCGGCCAGGAACAGACCGAAGGGGCTCACCAGGGAGGGGATCAGCACCGACCAGTAGATGTTGGTCAGCCCGACGCTCGAGAACAGGAAGAACAACGGCAGCGCGGTGGCGGTGCCGGGCACCAGCACCCCGCCCAGCACGAAGGCGTACACGAACTTCCGGCCCGGGAAGCTGTACTTGGCCAGGGCGTACCCGGCGGCGACCGCGAAGTACGTGGCCAGCAGCGAGCCCACCCCGGAGTACAGCAGGGAGTTCAGCGCCCAGCGCGGGAAGATGCCGCCGTTGGCGGAGAGCACCGCGCTGATGTTCTCCACCAGGCGGAACTCGTTGCCGAACCAGAATCCGCTGGTGCCGAACAGGTCCTCGGTGGTCTTGGTGGCGTTGACGACCACCCAGTACACCGGCACCAGGAAGTAGATCGCCACGATCGTCAGCACCGCGGTGACGATGATCGTGGTGGCGGGGCTGCGACCCGCCGCGCGGGCCCCGGAGCGCTCGTCGGCCCCGCGATTGCCGGCCCCACCGGCGCGGCGCCTGGGCGTGCCTGCGCCGGCGGCACCAGAGCCTGGGCGGTCGGTCTCGAGGGTGCCGGTCGCCTTGCCGGCGGCCAGCGCGTTCTTGGAGGCGTCGGTGGCGCTCATCGCTTCCTCTCCGCCCACGAGGAGACCCCCAGGGCGATGGCCGACAGGACGAAGGCGGAGACCGCGATGATCACGGCCTGGGCGGCTGCCATCCCGATCTCGTTGTACTGGAACGCGTACGCGTAGGCGCTCATGTTCGGCGTGTACTCGGTGGTGATGCCCGAGCTCATGGTCTGCAGCAGGCGCGGCTCCGCGAACAGCTGCAGGGTGCCGATGATCGAGAAGATGATGGTGAGCATCAGTGCCGGCCGGATCAGCGGCACCTGGATCGAGGTCACGGTCTTCATCGCGCCGGCGCCGTCGATGCGGGCCGCCTCGTACAGCTCACCGGGGATCGCCTTCAGCTGCGCGATGATGATCAGCATGTTGTAGCCGGTGTACGTCCAGGTCACGATGTTGGCGATGGACCACAGCACCACGTTCGGTCCCAGGAAGTCGATCTCGATGCCCATCCAGCCCAGCACGTCAACGATGGGGCTGAGGCCCGGGATGTACAGGAACGACCACAGGATCGTGGCGATCACGCCGGGGATCCCGTAGGGCAGGAAGTACGCGGAGCGGAACAGGCCCGGCCACTTGGCGGCGGCGCTCTCCAGCAGCAGCGCCAGGATGGTGGCGGCCACGATCATCACCGTCACCTGCACGATCCCGAACAGCATCATGCGGCCGATGGATTCGATGAAGTTCTGGTTGGACAGCGCCGCTGCGTAGTTGGAGAACCCGGCGAAGGTGCTCTCCGTGCCGTCCTCGCCCAGCAGACCGCTGCGCTGCACGCGGGTGAAGCTGTAGCCCACGGCCATGATCACCGGGATGATCATGGTGGCGATGAACAGCACCAGGAACGGTGCCATCAGGATCCAGGGTGCGGTCTTGGACCTCATCGTGCCTCCTCCGCGTTCAGTCCGTTGCCCTGCATGATCTCGACGATCTCGGTCTGGGCGTCGCCCAGTAGGTCCACCAGGGGCCGCTCTCCGTTGATGGCCGCGGTCATGCCGTTGCCGATGATGTCCATGACGCGCTGCATCAGCGGCGCCCAGGTCCATTCGAGGTTCTGCCCCTCGGCCATCGGGACGATCACCTCCTCGTTGTAGTTCTGCCCGGAGAAGAACTCGGAGGGCTGCTGGCGGGCCTCGCCGATGTAGTCCGCGGCCGGGGACCAGCCGATGCCGCAGAACTCGATCATGGCGTCGATCCCGGCCGGGTCGGTGCACATCCAGGTGCAGAACTCGAGCGCCTCGGCGGGGTGCCGGCTGGTGGACAGGATCGCGGCGGAGGAGCCGCCGTGGGCGCCGGAGGCGTAGCCGTCCTCCCAGGTGGGCATGGCGGCGGCCGCCCACTTGCCCTCCGCGCCCGGCACCGCCTGGATCAGGGCGTCGCCCCAGGATCCGCAGATGGCACCGACCACGTTCCCCTCACCGGCGGCGGCCATCCAGGGGGTGGAGAAGGCGCCGTAGCCGGTGCCCACCAGGCTGTCGGCGAGGATCCCGTCCCAGTACTCGGCCACCCGCATCGAGGGTTCGCCCACCATGTCCACGATCCAGCCGTCCCCCTCGGGGCGGAACCAGTTGGCGCCGGATTGCATCATCCAGCCCACCAGGTAGGAGCCGTCGGTGGGATCGAGGGTGAGGAACTGCTTGCCGGCGTCCTTGACGGCGCCGGCGACCTCGCGGAACTCGTCCCAGGTGCCCGGGGGCTGGAGGCCCAGCTCCCCCTCGAGCACCTCCCGGTTGTAGTAGGTGGCCATGGGGCCGGTGTCCTGGGGGACGCCCCACACGGACTCCCCCACCTGCGCCTGCGCGTAGGCGCCGGGGTCGTAGGCGTTCTCGTGCTCCTGGATGCCGTAGCGGGTAAGGTCCACCAGGGCCCCGGCGAGGGCGAACTCCGGCAGGGAGCGCAGCTCCACCTGGGCGATGTCCGGCCCGCCGCCGGCGGCGACGGCGGAGAGGATCTTGGCGTACCCACCGGCGTTGCCGCCGGGAATCCACACGGCCTCCACCCGGATGCGGTCCTGGCTCTGGTTGAAGATGTCGGCGACCTTCTGCAGGTCCTTCAGCCACGCCCAGTAGGTGACGGTGACGGGCCCATCGGCAGGCGGGATGGTGGGTTCAGCGTTGACGGTGCCGGGGTTCGGCGGGGCGCAGGAAGCCAGGGCCGCGGTGAGCGCGGCACCCGATCCGACCAGCGCACTTCGCCTGCTGAGTCTTCTCATGGGGGCTCCTCGTGGTCGTTCCGCATCCACGGGGCGCCGGTGAGGGGGCTCGGGCGCGCCTCGTCGATGAGGTGGGGATCACATCGTACCAACGGGGAGTCGGGACCTCCGGGACGGTCAGGACACCGAACGGCATCGATCGGAGGCAGGCCCCACGTCCGGACCCGGCGCGTAGGCTCGACGACGAGCCCGCACCTGTGGGCCACGGCGAGGGGCGCGACGGTTGGGCGCACGCCGGTGGGGGGCGCGACCACGAGGGACACGATGGCCAGGGACACATCGGCTAGGGGGACGGCCGGGGACACATCGGCTAGGGGCACGGCCGCGTTAGTCGACCCCGGTCACCCCTGAGCGTCGTCCCCGGCCCCGCTGCCGGAGTTACGGGCGGGTACGTTCCACAAACTGGAAGCGCACCACCCGGTGCCGGAAGCGCACCACCCGGTACCGGAAGCGCACCACCCGCTGCCGCCCGCTCACTGGGATCAGCCATGTCAACCTGGGGCTGATCCGAGCGGTCGAGGCCATCACCGGCGACACCCTGGAGTGAGACTCGGGCGCCCCGGCCGCCGTCCGGCAGATGGGGCGCCCTCCCGCACCCGTACCCGGTCCTGTGCGGCCGTGAGCCTCAGGCCCCCTGGTGGCCGGAGAACTCCGCGGGGTGGCCGCCGCGGCGGCCCTGCTCGCCCTTGTCCAGAGCGTTGATCGCAGCGACCTCCTCGGGGGTGAGCTCCAGCTGGAGGGACGCGAAGTTCGAGACGATCCGCTCGGGGGTCTCGGACTTGGAGATCACCACGTTGCCCTGGGCGAGGTTCCAGGCCAGCATCACCTGGCCCACCTCGGCGCCGTGGGCCTCGGCGATGCCGGTGATCACCGGGTCCTCCAGCTCACCGCCGCCCTGGCCCAGCGGCGACCAGGACTCGGTGACGATGCCCTTGGAGGCGTGGTACTCGCGCAGCTCGAGCTGGGCGAAGTAGGGGTGCAGCTCGATCTGGTTCAGCACGGGGACCACGCCGGTCTCCTGCTCGAGGTGCTCGAGGTCCTCCACCCGGAAGTTGGAGACACCGATGGAGCGGATGCGGCCCTGCTCCTTCAGCTCCACCAGTGCCTTCCACGTGTTCAGCGCCTCGCCCCTGGCGGGGGCCGGCCAGTGGATGAGGTACAGGTCCAGCTCCTCCAGGCCCAGGTCGGCCATGGTGGCGTCGAAGGAGCGCAGCGTCTGCTCGCGCCCCTGGTCCTGGTTGGGGACCTTGGAGGTGATGAACAGGTCCTCCCGGTCCACCTCGGTGCGGGCCAGGGCACGACCCACGCCGGCCTCGTTCTCGTAGCCGCGGGCGGTGTCGATGTGGCGGTAGCCGGCCTCGATCGCCTTCAGCACCACGTCCGTGGCGGTGTCGTCGGAGACCTGCCACACCCCATAGCCGAGCTGGGGGATGGAGCGGCCGTCGTGGAACTCGATGGTGGGCTGCACGGTCATGATGCTCCTTAGCGGGGACGGGCTCGTCGATCGGGCCGGCACGTGCACCGGGGACTCACCACACTACCGAGCACGCCCCGCGCCGGTGGTCACAGCGGCAGCACCCCCAGGCCGATGGGCCTGCTGCTCGGGTCCGCCTCCAGCCACTGCGCGAGCCCCGGCGGGTGCACCTCATGCTCGGCGAGGTGCCCGATGGGCAGCCAGTCCGCACCCTCCTGCCCGGGATCCGGGTCGCTGCCCGGACCCGGCTCCTGACCGTCGGCCAGACCGCACCAGTAGGCCACGTTGACCTGGTGGAACGGAGGGATGGGCACGCCGTCGCGCAGTCGGCTCGCGGACTGCACCTCGTACACGCAGGCGACCTGGTGCACCTCGACCTCCGCGCCGATCTCCTCGCGGCACTCGCGGATCAGGGCGGCGACCTGGTCCTCGCCGTGCTCCTGCCCGCCGCCGGGCGGGCCGTGCAGCACGGTTCCGTCCGGGGTGACCACACGGTTCATCAGCACGTGCCCGTCCCGCACGATGAGCGCCTTGACGGCCACCCGGGGGCCGGAGCCGGCGGCGGGGCGTGGCCCGGAACGAGGCCCGGAACGAGGAGCCGGTGCTCCCGCGGCGGGGCCCGTCATGCGATGGGGTGTCCGGTCAGGTGCTGCTCGGCCAGGCGCAGCAGCTCGGCCTCATCGGCTGCGCCGAGCAGCGCCGCGACGGCCTGCTCGTCGGTGAGCATGGCCATCATCCGCTGCAGCGCCGGCACCATCGCCTCCGGATCCGTGACCAGCGGGAGCACCAGCAGCTGCGTCTCGACGGTGTCCGCGGCGCGGCCGCCCATCTCGCCGAAACGCACGGGCCGGGCCAGGGTGGCGACCGCCAGGCAGCGCACGCGCACGTGCTCGGCATCGGAGTGCGGGATCGCGGTGGGGATCCGGGTGGGCAGCCCGGTGGGGAAGCGCTGCTCGCGCTCCCACAGCGCTGCCGGGAAGGTCTCCTCCACGAGGCCCTCGGCCAGCAGGTGGCGGGCGATGGTCCCGAGGACCTCCTTCGCGTCCTCGCCCTGGACCGCGTGCAGCACGGCACGGATGGGCACGGCCTCCAGCGGATCCGCGTTCTCGCTGGGGCTCTGATGGTCGGTCATGGGGCCTCCCGGGTCGGTGTCACGATTCTGGCACCCGCGCGGGGCCGACGGGGATACTGGAGTCCCGTTCGCCCGAAGGAGCACCGATGCCGGCACCCCGCGACACCGCACTGGTCGTGCGCGCCGCGCGGCTCTACTACGAGCAGGGCCGTTCGCAGACGGAGGTGGCGCAGGAGCTGGGGCTGTCCCGCTCGAACGTCTCTCGGATCCTCACCCAGGCACGGGAGCGCGGCATCGTGGAGATCTCCATCCACGATCCGGACGGCCCCCCGCGCCATCATCCCGCGGTCGAGGCGGCGCTGCGCGCCCGGTACTCGCTGCGTGAGGCCCACGTGGTCTCCGCCCCTCGCACCCCGGGCCTGGAGGCCGTGGCCAGGCAGGCGTCGGCCCTGATCACGGAGCGGGCCGCCCAGGTGCGCTCGATCGGTCTGTCCTGGGGACAGACGGTCCAGCGGGTGGTCGAGCAGCTGGAGCCGGTGCGCCTGCGGCCGGCGCCGCGGGTGCTGCCGCTGGTGGGCGGGCACTCCACGCTGGACCAGTTCGAGTCCGGCGAGTCGGTGCTGCGGGTGATGGCCTCCCGGTTCGGTGCTCGCGCCGAGATGCTCTACGCGCCGGCGGTGCTGGAGGCGGCCACCACGGTGAGCACGCTGCGGCGCGAGTCGAGCATCGCCTCGGTGCTGGAGGCCGCCGCGCAGGTGGAGCTGGCACTGGTGGGCATGGGTTCCATGGGCATGCACTCCTCCCCGCACATCGTGGAGCAGATGGGGCTGAGCGAGCAGGAACATGCGGCGTTCCTCGCGCAGGAGCCCGTGGGGGACGTGTGCGGCAGGTTCGTGGACGCCCACGGGGTCCCGGTAGGGGCGCCGACGGACCAGCGGGTGCTCGCGGTGACGTTCTCCGAGCTGCTGCGCATCCCCGAGGTGGTGGGGGTGGCCGCAGGCGCGGAGAAGGCCCCGGGCGTGGCCGGGGTGCTGCGCAGCGGCACCATCGACACCGCCGTGGTGGACGTGGACCTGGCGCGCGAGCTGCTGGCCTCCACCTGAGCCCGACCCCCTCCCCCAGGGGCATCGCCGCTCGACATGGGCGAGGGTGGAGCCGAGCCCGGGCGCAGGCCTGTCAGCGAGAACCCGGGCACCGCACTGTCAGCGAGAACCCGGGCACCGCACTGTCAGCGAGAGGCCGGGTACTGCCCCTTCAGCACGGAGATCAGCTGGGCGGTGCGATGGGCATCCACGGTGAGCCGGGTGTCATCGAGGCGGGCGATGGGCGCGGCCAGACGACTGGAGGACAGCAGCCAGGCAGCGTCGGCCGAGGCCACCTGATCGGGGGTCATCAGCTCCTCGCGCACGGTGGCTCCCTCGGCCCGCAGCACCTCGAACACGGAGGCGATGCTGGTGCCCGGCAGCACTCCGGCGTCGGCGGGGGTGGTGGTCCAGGTGTCGCCGTGCTGCACGAGCAGAGTGGAGGTGGGACCCTCCAGGCAGTAGCCGTCGGTGCTCACGAACAGCACGTCGTCGGCGCCGCGGCGCACCGCCTCACGGGTGGCGGCCATGTTGACGGCGTAGCTGAGGGTCTTGGCGCCCGGCAGCAGCCAGGGGCTGGTGCGAGGCACGGTGGTGGACAGCCCCCGGTCCAGGGTGACCACGGCGATGCCCTCACGGCAGCGGGACCAGTCCTCGGCGGTGCGGGCATGTATCCAGGCGGTGGGAGTGCCAGAGCCCTCCACGCCGCGGGTGACCATCACCCGCACCGTCAGCTCGGGCACGGGGGCATGGGCGTCGATCGCCGCCTGCACGGCCTGCGCCAGCACCGTGAGATCCAGGGCGGGCAGCTCCACCAGTTCGGCACTGCGAGCCAGTCGGCGCAGGTGGGGGTCCAGGTTCACGGGGGTGCCGTCGAACACGCCGATGGTCTCGAACACGCCGTCCCCGCGAGTGGCCACCAGGTCCGTCACCAGCAGCTGCGGCTCGTCGGCCTTCCCGAGGCGGAAGGGCTCGGAGCCGTCGGCCGGCGCCCCGGCCGCTCCCATCACCCACACGAGGACGGGGCTGTGGGCGGGCGTGCTGGGCTGTGTCATGGGGGCCTCCGCGTCGGGTTCCCTCCGTGGTGCTCACGGCGGGGGCCGCGACCTGGGCGCGGCCTGGCCCCAGGCTAACCGCACCGGTGCGCGGGGAGAGGGTCATCCACCCGCGTCAGCGGTCCAGGTGCTCGGTGCCGATGGCCTCCCCGGCCTGGGAGCCGGGCACGGCCCCGGAGTCGAACGCGGAGCCCAGCAGGGCCATCAGCTGGTCCCACAGGGAACCGGGCTCGTCCACCGATCCCACGGCAGCACCGATCCGATCGGTGACCATCGAGCCGGCGGAGGCTCCCGCACCGTCCGCCGAGCTGAGATGGAGGAAGGTTCCTGCGCCGACCGCCGCACCGGCATCGGCAGCGCCCCCGGCCGCACCGGCACCGGCATCCGCCCCGCCGCTCCCGGCCTCGGATCCGCCGCCGGAGCCCGACCCGCCGCCGGAACCGGACCCGCCGCCGGAGCCGCCCGCGGAGTCCCCTGCTCCCGAGCCGCCACCGGAACCCGCGGAGTCGCCGCCACCGGATCCTTCACCGCCACCGGCAGCCCCGTCGGCACCAGCGGCGTCGGCCTCGCCGATCGATGCCCCCACGGCACCGGCAGCCGCACCCCCGGCAGCGCCCGCCCCGGTGCCGATGCCCGCGAGGGCGCCCGCACCAAGGCCCGCATGGCCCATCATGTCGTCCAACGGCTCCAGGCCGAGCATGCCGCCGATCTCACGCCCGCCCCCCAGCAGGCTCAGCAGCTGCTCGGCGAGCATCGCACCGGCCAGCAGGTTTCCGATCATGGCGCCGACGGGACCGCCGATCATGCCTCCGACCAGCCCGGCGAGCAGGCCGAGGCGGCCCATCGGGGAGTCCAGCAGGGCAGCCAGCGCGCGCTGCTCGGGAGTGGAGCCGTCACCCAGCAGGGCATCGCGAAGGGCCTGGGCCGCCCCGGAGAGCGCTGCGGCAAGGCCCCCGGCCGCACCCCCGGCCAGGGCTCCGCCCAGGGCAGCGGCGAGACCCGCGCCTGCGGCCACACCGGCCTGGAACGCGTGGGAGGCGCTGAAGAAGTCGATCGTGGAGGCCGCGTCCTGCTCATCGGCGTGCTGGATCAGCAGGCGGGCCCGACGCCGCAGATCGAGGGAGCAGTCCTCCAGGCCGGGGCGCACGACGCCGGCCCACTGGCCACGGAAGCGGTCGGCGTCCTCACCCACCCATTCGACGTCCTCGACCAGCACCTTGAGGCCGCCGTAGAGGTCCTCCAGCAGATCCGAGCGGCGGACCACCATCTGCGCCATCGTGCGCAGGGCCTCGGTGTCCGCCCCCTGGAACCCTGCCATTGCCTGCCCCCTCTGAATCTCTCCGCTGTCCTGCCCCTGACGACGTGTCCCACCGTAGGACCCGCCGGTCACCTGCGCCATGGGGAGGACTCCCCATGGCTGTCCGCCCGCCGACCGTGCGAGCTGGGGCGGACCTCGCACTCACGGGCGAGGGAGCTTCTCCTGCACCCATGCGGGCAGGCGGTCGTCACCGAAGCGCTCGGCCATGTGGCGGGCCACCTGCTCGTCCACCCCGCCCAGGCCGTCGAAGCTGCCCGGATCGGTGTCGTAGTTGAGCTTCGAGCCCAGGGCGATCCGGCTGCGGTCCTCCCCGGTGCGCTCGGCATCCAGGCGCAGGGAGACGAAGGGCTGGCGCTGATCGGCGGCGGCCTGCTGCAGTGCGTCCAGCAGCAGGCTCACCTGCGAATCGGTTCCGAAGCGGGCGTCGCCGCCGCTGCTGGAGCCGTCCGCGTCGGTGACCACGATGCGGCCGGCCCATGCCTCGCCGTCCGGGATGAAGGCGACGGTGAGCTGCTGCCACTGCTCGGTGAGGTCCACCGAGGTCAGCATCACGCGCGCGAGATCCTGCAGCAGCTCGCCCTGCCGCTCCATCGGGGAGGAGTCGTTCTGGGGCTGGGTCATCGGGATCCTCTCGCTTCGTGGTGCGATCGACTCGCGGTGCGACCGGCTCGGTCTCCGATCGACTCATGGTCCGTTCGACGTGGCCGACGGGCTCGGCTCAGTCGTCGAAGGTGGCACCGTCAGGGTAGTTGGGCAGGGTGTTATCGGCGATCACGTCGCCGTTCTCCGTGATGCGCACGTCGTAGCTCTCGGGCACGTACTCCCAGGGTGCACTGCCCTGGTCGGGGCCCACACCGGGTGGCTGCTCATCGCCCCAGTTGAAGCGGGTCTCATAGGAGTACTGGTGGCCGTGCTTCTCGATGCCGTCGGCCATCAGGCTCTCGTAGGCGTAGATGTTGTCGTCCACTCCGCTGCGGGCCTGGTTCACCTCGTCCCACTGGCGGGTGTAGTTGATCTCCTCGCGCACCCCGCCGAACTGGCGGGCCAGGGCGTGCCCGGCGTTGAACTCGATGCTCTCGGTGTCGCCGTCGGCGGTCATGTCGAAGCGCTCGGCGATCTTGGACTGGATGGACTGGCTGCGGGAGGTGTCCGGGTGCAGCTCCACCTCGGGCACGTACATGTGGTCCAGGCGGCCCAGCTCATCGGTGCTGTAGAAGACGTTCTCGTTGACGTGGTAGTTCGCATCGGGGAACACCTCGCGCAGGTTGGGGTTCATCGCGCCCCCGCCGCCGGTGGCCTCGACGTACACCACGCGGCCGTCGCCGTCGGTGTAGTACGTGCCGTGGTCGCCCACCTCGTACCTCGTGTTCGGGGCCAGCTCGATCGGGGCGCCGTCCGCATCCAGGCCGAAGGGCTTCGCGGCGCTTCCCGGTGCCAGCTCGTGATCGGCGTCCACGGTGATCGTGCCCGAGGTACGGGGCGGCTCCAGCACCAGCCCGGTGCCGTCGAAGGCCAGCGGGGAGTCCGTGCCGATGGCGTCACTGACCTGCTGAGCGACGGCGCGCGCCCGGCCGACGGCGCCGGTGATCAGGCCGGTGCCCTCCACCGCCGATTCGGCGGCCGTGCCGAGGGCGTCCCCGATGGCGCCCGCGACACGGACTACCCCCTGCGATGCAGCATCCAGCGGGACGCTGAGGGCTGCCAGGGTGATCTGCGGGGTCGAGGCGGCGCGCAGCAGGCCGTCCGGTCCACCCACGCCGCCATTGCCGCGCCCACTGTCGGCCCATCGACCACCATCGGCCCCGCTGCCCCCGTCTGCCACGTCACCGGCCGGGTCCGACGCCCGGTCCTGTTCCTCGGCATGGTCGCGGAGGGAACGCCCCTCCTCGCGCAGACGCATCTGGCAGTCCATCAGGCGGGGCCGGATGCGGAAGGACCAATCGGCACGCAGGGCCATGGCATCCGGGCCCACCCACGGCACCGCGTTGATCAGCGCCCCCAGGCGGGCGGTCATGTCCTCCAGGGAAGAGGAGCGGTCCTCGAGCAGCGAGCCCATGCGCTGCAAAGCCTGGGTATCAGCACCCTGAAATCCGCTCATCGCACGTCCCCTCAAGCCCGCTGTCAACGACGCCTCCACCGTAAGGATCCGGGGAAGGCCCGGCCATGGGTAGTTCTCCCCATGGCGCACCCGAACACTAAGGTGGCGTACATGAAAAGCCCTGCTCACACACGGTCGGGGCTGGGAGACTGAGGTATTCCCTGAGCATCGTCAGCGAAGTCTTGCCCTCGCCGTCACCAGGAGTTCGTCCCGTGTCCACCCCGCAGCAGTCGCCATCTCTCGCCCAGCGCCGCGGCATGCCGGATCCCGAGATGCTGGCGCGCTTGCAGCGCCTGCGCGAGCAGTTCGTTCGAATGCAGATGGAGTACGGGTTCGCTGTGGAGGAGGTGCTCACCAAGATCGAGATCCTCCGGCAGGAGTTCCTGCACCTGCACCGCTACAACCCGATCGAGCACGTGACCTCACGGGTGAAGTCCCCGGCCAGCATTCTGGACAAGGCGATGCGCCGCGGAATCGATCTCACCCCCGAGGCGATCCGGCAGGGGGTCACCGACATCGGCGGGGTGCGGATCACCTGCAGCTTCATCGCCGACACCTCCACGGTCCTGGAGCATCTGGTCTCCCAGACGGACATCGAGCTGGTCACGGTGAAGGACTACATCGCCCAGCCCAAGCCCAACGGGTACAAATCGCTGCACGCGATCATCCGGATCCCGGTGTTTTTGAGCACCGGGCCGGTGCCCACCACGGTGGAGGTGCAGATCCGCACCATCGCGATGGACTTCTGGGCCAGCCTCGAGCACAAGATCTACTACAAGTACGACGGGCAGGTGCCGGACCATCTGGCCCAGAGCCTGGCCGATGCGGCCACCGTGGCCGATCAGCTGGACCGCCGCATGGAGCAGCTGCACCGCGAGGTACACGGCCCTCACCCGGAGCGCGAGGAGCGCTCACGGCTGGACGACCTGGACGAGAGGCTGCTGCGCGCCCTGTGGGAGCGGACGGGCGGCGGGGGCTACTCGGCGACGACGTAGACCAACAGGCCGCCGTCGCGCCACTCCACCTGCTGCCCCAGCGGGTCTCCGGGCAGATCGGCGTCCATCACGTCCACCATGGCGCCGGGGGCCGCGCCGCGCAGATCGGCGACGGCGACGGCACCCGCGGGGGCGTTCTCGGAGGCTGAGCCAGGATGGCCATCGGCCGCCCCCGAGCCGTCGGCCGCGGGGCCGCCGGCTGGCAGCGGATCGGCCGCAGCATCGCCTCCGAGGGGCCGCAGCGGCACCGCAGCCGCATCGTCCTGCTCGCCCATGCCGAGGATCGCGGCGTACAGCTGCGCATCCAGCAGCTGCTCGCCCACATCGGCCCGCAGCTCCTCATCATCCAGGGCGTCCTCGTCGTACAGCTCCCGCAGCCGCGCGTCGATCCCCGAGACCGCTGCCTCCAGGGCGTCGGCGTAGCGCTGCAGGTAGGAGGGGAGGTCCCGCGCGGCCAGGCGCAGGGCGAGGTCCTCGCCGATGCCGTACACGGCACCGGGGGCGCCATCCTCATCGAGGGTCAGCACGACCGCCACGTCCGATCCCTCGTACAGGGGGTAGTAGCTGGTCGCCTCACCCAGCATCGTGTACGGGCCGATGTCACCACGCTCGTCGATCAGCAGGTCCAGGTCTCGCCGGCCGTGCACCGCGATCCCGCCGAACTCATCAACGATCTGCTCGAGGGCGGGGGGCGGATCGGCGGAGATCTCGCCGTCCTCCTGCGCCAGGCCCGGGATCCAGGTGAGGTCGCGCGGGTTGGTGCGGGCCAGGGACTCCAGGCGTTCCAGCACGGGGCGCACCTGTGAGACGGGGAGCACGGCGGCGCCGGTGGGCCAGGACAGGGACGAGGGCGGCACAGGAGAGGTCATGCCGTCATGCTGGCACACCCGCGCTCGATTCCGATCCCTGCGCGGGCTCAGCCGGCCTGCACGTCGACCCGGTGCGCGCAGGAGCCGGGGCGGGTGACCAGCACGGAGGCGCGGCCGGCGGCATGCGGGTGGCGGGTGCGGTACAGGTCCAGCCACTGCTGGGCGAACTGCTCGGCCGTCTCGGTGGGCACCAGGGCCCACACGCTGCCGCCGAACCCGGCACCGAAGGCGCTGGCGGCGTGGGCGCCCAGCTCTCGGGCGGTGCGCTGGAGGTCGACCGTCTCGGGGACCTGGTTGCCCAGTCCGTCCTCGGCGCCGCGCTGGGACTCGTCCACCAGGCGGCCCAGCTCCTCCAGGTCGCCCTCCTCCAGGGCGATCGCGGCGGCAGGCACCAGGCGCTCGGACTCGGCGATGAACTGCTCGAGGCGACCGCGCAGGTACGCGTCATCTCCCGCGTACTCGACCAGTCGCCCACGGGCGGCCGGGCCGGAGGCGAGGGCGTCGGCCAGCACCCGGTCGTCGCGACGACCGGTGTCCACGCGCCAGCGGTCGATCAGCTCCCAGGCGGCCAGGGACACCCGGTTGTAGGCGTCGCGGGCGGCGCCGGTCTTCGCGGCGTCGACACCGGAGACCGCCACGACCAGGGCGAGGTCCTGCGGGAACGGGACGGTGCGCTCGTGGCGCACGGGGCAGAAGGAGTACTGCACCAGCGCGTCGGCGCGGCCGCACAGCATGGCGGTGTGGTCCTCGCTGCCGCCGAAGGTGCCCACGCCGCGATGCCCGCCCAGGCTGCCGTAGGTCTGTCCGTTCTCCACGGTGCCCAGGTACTCGCCGAGCTGCTCGGGGGTGGTGATCGCGGCGCGGAACGCGGGGTCGGCGGCGATGCCGGTGAGGTCGATCAGGGCCAGGGCCAGCCCCACCACCAGGGCCGAGGAGCTAGACATGCCGGCCGCCAGCGGCAGGGTGGAGGTGATGGAGATGTCCGCCCCCACCAGTCGCCCGGGGAAGTTGGCATCCAGTCGCTCCACCACGGTGCGCACGTACCCGCCCCAGTGCCCGGAGCCGTCGTCCTCGCGTCGCGATCCGGGATCGTCCAGGTCCAGCACCACCTCGTCCTCGGCGGCGCCGGAGGTCACGACGATCAGGCGGTCCTCGCGGCGGCGGGCGGTGACGGTGTGGCCACGGTCCACGGCGGCCAGCAGGGAGCGGCCGCCCGCGTAGTCGGTGTGCTTGCCCAGCACCTCGATGCGACCGGGCACGAACCAGGCCGTCTGCTGGCGGGGCTCAGCCCGGGAGGACAGCAGGTCGTGCACGCCCCCCTCCCGCTCAGCAGGTTCGATACGGGCGGGCTGCGGGTCGCCGACGGGGCCGTGGTGGCGGAGCCCGGCAGTCCCGGGCGCCGCGGTCACAGCACGACCTCGACGCCGGCCAGGGCCTGCTGCACGGCGGCCACGTCCCCGCGGGAGGACATGTCCAGCACGCCCACGGCGGCGGGCACCACGGTGACGGGGTGACCCTCGGAGGCCAGCGTGCGCACCGCGTCGATGATCTCCAGCTCGCCGCGGGAGGAGGGCTGCACCCGGTCGCAGGCGTCGAAGACGGCGGGGGTGAACAGCCAGGCGTTCATGGACACCGGGGCATCCTGCCCGTAGGCGGCGAGGGTGGCCGCGTCGGGCTTCTCCACGATGTCGGTGAGGTGGCCGGCCTCGTCGGTGGCCACCAGCGCGAAGGCGGCGATGCGATCGGCGGGGATGTTGGACCGCTCCACCAAGGCGGCCCGGTCGAAGCCGACCAGGGCGTTGCCGGGGGCTGCGACCAGGGCGCGCAGCGACTCCAGCGGGTAGTAGTTGTCGGAGTTCAGCACCACCACGCGGTCGGCGCCGGCGAACTCGCGAGCGGCGGCCACGGCGTCGGCGGTGCCGCGCGGCTCCTCCTGCACGGCGGTGGTGACCTGCACGCGCCCTCCGCTGATGGCGCCCGCGTACTCCCGCAGGGCATCGTGCTCGGGGCCGATCACCAGGCACACCTCGGTGATGCCGGCATCGGCCAGCACGGAGATCACGTAGTCCAGGAAGGGACGCCCCACGTCGATCAGCGCCTTGACCCCGCTGGCAGCCATCTGCGCCTGCTTCTCATCGAGCTGGGCGCTGTCGTCGGCCCGGCGCATCCTTGTCCCGAGCCCACGCGCGAGGATGACCGCCTTGGTGGGCGGGGTGCTCGCTGAGGGGTCCGTGGAGGCGGCGTCGGCGTTCAGGGTCGTCGTGTCCACGCCGGAAGCATAGTTCGGAGGACCGCGACGGGCGGGAAGCCCCAGGCTGCAGGGCCCCGCCCCGGCGGCCCGCACCGCTGTCCGATCGGTCGCCTCGGCCCTCCGCCCCGGCCTGGTCGACGCATAGACTCGGTACGCAGCGGGTCGGCGCTCTGCGTCGGGCCGCCCCCTTGAACCGCGGGAGGAACCAGCCATGGGCCAAGAGATCGCCGCCAAGGAGTACACCCGCTCCCAGCGCACCCTGTACCGCCGGGAGCTGCGCCGCAACCTGGACCTGTTCGAGACCTTCCTGGACACGGCAGAGTTCGTGGACGAGGGGACCGTGGGCGTGGAGCTGGAGATGAACCTGGCCTCCATCACCGACATGAGCCCGGCCCTGCTGGTGGATGAGATCCTGGAGGATCTCGACGACGAGCAGTACGTCCACGAGATCGGCCGCTTCAACCTCGAGGTGAACCTGCCGGTCACCCACCCCGCGGGCAGCGGCCTCCGGGAGCTGGAGGACAACCTCACCGCCCTGCTGGCCCGGGCGGATGCCACCGCGCAGCAGCACGGCGCGCGGGTGATCCCCATCGGCCACCTGCCCACCATCACCGAGGACCTGTTCTCCGACTCGCAGTGGCGCTCTCCGGGTGCGCGCTACGAGGCGCTGGAGAACAGCGTGATGCAGGCCCGCGGCGAGGAGATCCAGCTGCGGATCGACGGCGAGGGCAAGGGCCTGGACGCCACCTTCGACTCGATCGGCGCGGAGGCCGCCTGCACCTCGCTGCAGCTGCACCTGCAGGTGCCGCCGGAGCAGTTCGCCGCTGGGTGGAACGCCGCCCAGGCGATGGCCGGGCCCCAGCTGGCACTGGCCGCGAACTCCCCGTACCTGATGGGCAGGCGCCTGTGGCACGAGACCCGGGTGCCCACGTTCATGCAGGCCCTGGACAGCCGTCCTCCGGAGTACGCGGCGCAGGGAGTGCGACCGCGGGTGTGGTTCGGGGAGCGTTGGATCACCTCGATGTTCGACCTGTTCGAGGAGAACGTGCGGCTGTTCCCGGCACTGATCCCGGAGTCCCGCACGATGGCCGAGGAGCCGTTGCTGACCGCGGGCGCCTCCCCTCGCCTGCACGAGCTGATGCTGCACAACGGCACGGTGTGGCGCTGGAACCGGCCCATCTACGACCCGGGCACCGAGGTGCCGCACCTGCGGCTGGAGAACCGCCTGCTGCCCGCGGGACCGACGCCGATCGACATGGCCGCCAACGCAGCGTTCTTCTACGGACTGATCCACACCCTGATGCACGAGCGGCGCCCGCTGTGGTCGCGGATGAGCTTCGAACAGGCCGACGAGTCGTTCCAGCAGTGCGCTCGCTGGGGCCTGGAGGCCCGCGTGAAGTGGCCCCGCATCGGCCGGGTGCGGGTGGCGGACCTTCTGCTGGAGCAGCTGATCCCCCAGGCGGTGGAGGGCCTGCAGGACCTGGGGGCCGACGCCGAGGTGGTGGAGCGCTACGGCGAGGTGCTGCGGGGCCGCGCCCGCACCGGCCGCAACGGCGCCCGCTGGCAGATCGACACGGTGACCTCCCTGGAGGTGCGCGGGGCTGATCGCGCAGAGGCACTGGCATCGATGACGCGGCTGTACCGCGAGGGCGTGGACTCCGGCATGCCCGTGCACGAGTGGCCGGTGCCCGCCCGGCAGCGCGCCTCGCAGGACTGAGCGCGCAGGAGACCAGTTTGTGAGACGGAGTCTCACATGATGAGCCTAGGGTCGTAGGGTTCGCGCGTGAACGATCCCCGCACCCCCTCCTCGGCTGCCCGCCACGGCGGGCCCGCTGGTCAGCGCAGTTCGGTGTCCAGCAGGCCCTGAGCCGGCCCTCAGCGTCCGGCGGGGCGGGGGTGGCGAGGCTTGGAGCTGCCGGTGCGGGCCGGGAGCGTGCCGGCCTGCGGCTTCTTGGGATCGCCGTGCTCGAGGTACGGGTCCCGCATCGTCGGGGTGTCCCCAGCGGCCTCGGGCTCGACCACCACGGCGGTGGTGTCGTGCTCGTCCTCGTCCTGGCGGCGCTCGTACTCCTCGGGCGGCAGCACCTTCTTCCACTCGCGGGTGCGCATCTGCGGCAGCTCACCGGAGTCCTCCTGCAGCGCCCGGTACAGGGCGTACATCTGGAAGAAGCCCATGACGAAGAAGGGCAGGCCCACCAGGATGATGGTGGACTCCAGCGCTTCCAGCCCACCGGTGCCGGAGAACACCAGCAGGGTGGCGGTGACCAGGCCGATGGCCAGGGCCCAGAAGATGCGCTGGCCCAGCGGGTTGAAGTCCTCGTGGCCGTTGGCCATGGTGTCGGTGACCAGCGCGGCGCAGTCCACCGAGGTCACGAAGAAGATGGCCACCAGGATGATCGCGATCACGGAGAGCGCCCCGGCGGCCGGGTAGTGCTCCAGGAACGCGAACAGCGCCCCGGGCACGTCACCGTCCTCGACCACCCTCTCGACCAGGCCGCCCTCGCCGTTCAGCTCGATGTCGATGCTGGCCAGGCCGAACACACCGAACCAGATCACGGAGAAGCCGGCCGGGACGGCGAGCACGCCGGAGACGAACTGGCGGATGGTGCGGCCCTTGGAGATGCGGGCGATGAAGATGCCCACGAAGGGTGACCAGGTGATGGTCCAGGCCCAGTAGAAGACGGTCCAGGTGTTCTGCCAGCCGGTGTCGGCGAAGGTGTCGTTCCACAGGGCGAGCTCGGGCAGGTTCATCAGGTAGCTGCCGAATGACTGGATGGTGCCCTTGAGGATGAACAGCGTGGAGCCTCCGGCGACCAGCACGAAGATCATCAGCGCCACGGCGGTGGCGATGTTGAAGTTGGAGAGCACCTTGATGCCCTTCTCCAGGCCCAGGCTCACGGAGATCAGGGCGATGCCGACCACCACGCCGATGATGATCAGCTGCCAGCCGGCGCTCTCGGGCACGCCCCACAGCTGGTTCAGGCCGCCGTTGATCTGCAGGGTGCCCAGGCCGATCGAGACAGCGACGCCGAACACGGTGCCCACGATCGCGACCACGTCGATGAACTGGCCGATCGGGCCGTGGATGCGGTTGCCGAGGATGGGCTGGAAGATCGAGCTCACCCGCGGCGGCAGGTTGCGCTTGTGGATGAAGTAGGCGAAGCACAGGGCGGGCAGGGCGAAGATCGTCCAGGTGTGCAGGGTGAAGTGGTAGTACGTGAAGTTCATGGCCTCGCGCGCCGCCTCCCAGGTGCCGGGCTCGATGCCCAGCGCCTCGCCGCGCGGCGGGTCGCCGAAGTGGCTCACCGGCTCGGCGACGCCCCAGAACATGAGGATCGAGCCGATGCCTGCGGCGAACAGCATCGCGAACCAGGCCGGGCCGGAGTGCTCCGGCGGTGCGTCGTCCGGCCCCAGCTTCACCCGACCGAAGCGCCCCAGGGCGATGAAGATCAGGAACCCCAGGAACACGGTCACGCCCAGGATGTAGAACCAGCCGACGTTGGCCAGTAGCCAGTCGGAGCCGGCGGACA
This sequence comes from Brachybacterium sp. p3-SID1565, assembly GCF_025143785.1. Lineage (NCBI taxonomy): Bacteria > Bacillati > Actinomycetota > Actinomycetes > Micrococcales > Dermabacteraceae > Brachybacterium > Brachybacterium sp. p3-SID1565. The sequence continues at coordinate 18,560 of NZ_JAMBDS010000005.1, read as the reverse complement.
CGGCGCTGTCCAGGGGTTCGGTGAAGGCCAGCGTGGCGATCACGAACAGGATGATCACCCCGGCGGAGGCGAAGAAGATGGTGGGGGATGTGCGCAGTCTCAGCGCATCATGCAGCTTGACGAGCATCGGTGACGTCTCCTCGGCACCGTCCGCGCCACGGGACTCGAGGTCGCACTGGGCGCAGCGGCAGGATTCCATTTGCGGGCGGTCCGGGCGGTGGTGCGCCCCAGGTTTTCACATACCCGTCCCAGTCCCAACCCAGGCGGCGCGTCCCCTCGCGGGGTGCACCGGGCGCGAGCGCCAGCGGTGGCCCCGGCACGGAGCGGTCTGGCCGACGGACGGTCGCTCGACCCACCCGCGACGCGCTGCCGGCGGGGAGTACTCCCCATCGACCGCACAAGCCGCTCTCCCTAGGCTTGCAGCACAGTCTTCGAGCACGATGGGGCCACCAGGTCCAACAGGCGGAAGCTCGAGCTGCACAGGGAGGGGATCCACCATGAACACCGCACCGAGATCCCGGGCTGGCCTTGTCATCGGCGTCGGCTGCTGCCTGCTGGCGGGCGTGCTGATGATCGTGCTGGCCTTCATCGGCGCTTTCGTCTTCATGAGCAACGACGATCCCGAGAGGCCCCCGACGACCACCGGGGAGCCGGTGGACCCGACCGATGAGTCGACGGACGATCCGACCGACGGTCCGACGAGCGAGGACCCCACCGACGATCCGACCGATGAGCCGACCGACGATCCCACCAGCACCACCAGCTCCATCACCATGGGGTTCGTGGATTCCGGTGAGGCCTCGGAGCTGGAGACCAGCAACGGCGTCATCTCCCCCGAGAACGGCATCTTCCTGGGCACGCAGGTGGAGATCACCAACAGCAACGACGTGGAGATCGGACTGGCCAGCGACAACTTCCGCGTGTATGACCAGGACGGCACCGAGCTGAACATCCGCTACGGGGAGTACACCACCGCCGGTCCGCAGATCCCTGTCGGCGAGACGGCGGAGGCGCGCCTGTGGGTCGATGTCGAGCCCGGCACCACGATCAGCAGGCTGACCTACGCCGATCCCGTCGGCACCAACGGCGTCGAAGTCGAGTTCCCACTTCAGTGAGCCGGGCCCCGACGCCGGATCGACCTGGCCCGTCGCGGTCCGCTTCGACCCGGCCCGGCCTCGGCCGCGTCGCCCTGCGGGTTCAGGCGGTCGGTGAGATCGCCGCGCGGGACCGCGTCCGAGCGGGCCCTGCGACCCGTACCACCGAGAAGTGGAAGACGAGCGCGATCGCCGCGACGCCGAGCAGTGTGCCCACGGCGACCAGGGGCTGACTGACCAGCAGACGGGGGATCAGACGGCTCGGGATGAGTGCGGCGAAGGCGAAGGCCGTGAGCGTGCCCAGGTAGGAGCCGATCATGAACCCGCGGTGGATCGGCACGTTGCGAGCCCGGATGCCGGCGATGGCGAACACCATGCACAGCAGGGTCCAGATCGCCAGCGCGTGCAGCCAGGAGAAGCCGTCGGGGGCGATCCAGAAGCTGCTCACGCACACCACCACCATCGCTGCCACCCAGGTGGCGCCGACGATCCGGTGGGCGAGGTCGCGGCGTCGGCGCAGGATCTGCAGCGGGCCGAGGACGAGCACGTAGGTGGCGGCGATGGCGTGGAGGATGACGATGGGCGTGAAGGCGTCCATGCCCCGCACGATAGTGTGACTATCCAAGGCGGCGCCATCAGGATAGTTGCTGGTCCTCGCACTATCCCGGGACCGGACGGGAGGGGCTCACCCCCGCCCGGCCGGCGGCACCGCACGTCCCCCACTGCGGAGGTATCCATGCTCCTTGCCGAACTGGCGCAGGTCAGCGGCACGTCGGCCGCATCGATCAAGTACTACCGTCGAGAGGGCCTGCTGCCGCCCGGGGAGCACGTGACCGCCACCCGGCAGGAGTACGGGCAGCGGCATGTGGAGCGCCTGCAGCTGATCCAGGTGCTGCGGGAGATGGTGGGTGCGCCGATCGCTCGGATCCGCCGCCTCACCGCGATCCTGGACGACCCCGATCAGGGCCTGCTGCGTGCGCTGCAGGAGGCCCAGTCGATCACCTTCGGCGTGGACGACGGCCCGCCCGCACGGCAGCGGGACTCCGTGCCCGAGCATCCGTCGATCGCGCCCCTGCTGCAGCACCTGGGCTGGCCCGACATCGACTCCGCGCCACGGCGCGCCCTGAGTGAGCTGCTGCAGGGCTTGGACCAGCAGGGCGCCCCCACCGGGCCGGAGGTGCTGCTCACCTACGCCGCGCCGATGCAGCAGATCGCCCGGGCTGATCTGGCCTGGATGCGCCGTCTGCCCGACGGCGCGCCTCAGGCACCCGAAAAGGCCGGCCGCGATCCAGGCCCCGATCCCGGTCCCTCGAACGACGTCCTGGTGATGCGGGCAATCGCGGGCTCGGTGGCCTATGACCGCCTCGTGCAGCTGCTGCGGGCGCTCGGGCACACCTCGCTGAGCGTCATGGAGGACCGCCCGCCGCGGGAGTGAGGCCACGGGCCGCTGGGGTGAGGGGGCCACGGACTGCAGGAGCGACACCCCCATCCTCCCTCCCAGACAACGGACAGCAACGCCTCAGAGGTTTTCCTGGATCGGGGCGTCTACTGTTCCCCATCGCGTCACCGGAGCGCACCGCTGACTGAGGAGGAGGCGGGCAGCGCCTATCCGTGACGCGGGGGAAAGGGATGGCCCCGGCTCGTGGGGACGAGCCGGGGCACCTTTTTGCCCTGACCCAGCAGCCCGTCAGCGCCGCAGGTCGATGCCGAACACCCGCCGGATCTGCGTGACCGCGTGGCGCGTGTACCGGCGGTCCGAGGGCGTGGAGGCCAGGGGGACGAACAGGCCCGGATGGTCCGGGTGGGAGACCCTGTAGTGGGTGGAGCCGGGGGCGATCACGAAGCCGGCCTCCCGCATCCGCGCCATCAACTCCCGGCGCGAGGTGGGATGGCGGGTGCCGCGGCCCCCGCGAGCACTGGGGCCGGCGGCGTCCTCGGCGATGTCCGCTGCGGGCTCGTACTCCGGCGGCCGCACCGCAAGGGCGTAGCGCAGGGGGAACACGCCGATCACGGTGTTGTCTGCCCGACGCACCTGCACCACCGCGTCGCCCCGCCGGAAGTGGTCGCTGGTGCCGGCGTCGGCGGTCCAGGCCTCCTCCGGGTCGGCGACGGCCAGCACGATCTGCTCGACGTCCAGATCTGTCGGTCCGACCGTGCGGATCAGCTCCTCCCGGATGCGCAGCGGCCTGCGCAGGGGACGCTCGTCGGCGGCGTCCAGGGTGTGCACGGCCTCCGGCGGCGGGCCCGGCAGGGGCCGGGGCAGCTCGATGGTGCGGGGGCGCGTGCGGGATGCCGGCAGTGGGGCCGGCGGGGATCCGGGCACGGCGTCAAGCTCGGCCGGCGGGGATCCGGGCGCGGCGTCAGGCTCGCCTAACGGGCGCCGGCGGGGCACCGCGGTGTAGTCCACCGGCCGCACACGGGAGGCCGGCGCGGAGCGCCCGGCGAGCGCACGGGGCGTGGCCCCGGGCGCACCGGATGCTGGACCCGATGCGCGGGCGCCAGGTCCGGGCGGGCGGGGGCCGGGGCCCTCATGGCGTGGCGGCATGGGCGTGCACCTCGATTCCCTGGAGTCGGATCCGGCGGGCCTTCCAGTAGCGTAGGCGGTGCGAGTCGATCGCTCGCCCGAGCCGCTCACTCGCCACCGCTGGCCTTCCTCGCGGTCGCGCGAGGCAGTCCCCGTCCGAGAGGTCCCCGTCCATGGCACTCCTGCGCCGTCCCCTGAGCACCCGACCCGTCCGCCTCGCGGGCGCCCTGCTGGCGGTGTCCCTGCTGGCTGCCGGCTGCACCGGCGAGGATCCCGATCCGACGTCGACCGACGGCACAGTGGCCTTTGACGACGGAGGCGCGGACGCCTCCGATCAGGGCGGTGCCGGGGATGCCACGGAGCCATCGGACGGCGGGGGCCGCACGGCGGCAGCCGTACCGGTCGAGCCGATCGAGGTGACCCCGGCCCCGGAGGGCTTCGAGCCCCCCGCGCCGTGCACTCACGAGGGTGCACACCTGGTGAGCGCCGATGCACCGGCCACCCCGGAGCTTCCCGAGCGCGGCGGGGACGTCCCCGTCATCGAACTGACGGGTATCGAGGGCGACAAGGCGCAGCTGACGGTCACGATCGGTGAGGGTGAGCCGCGCCCTGTCGAGGACGCCGCGATCGGGGAGACCATCGGCCTGGACCTGTGGACCATCTCCATCACCAGCGTGTGCAGCGATCAGGATCAGGTCGAGTTCGACCTGATCGACTGACCCCGCTGCGCCGAGCATCCGTGTGGCTGCGGACGGCCGCCCCGTGAACTCACCCCCCGCGCGGCCCTTCGCCCCTGCCGCCTCGTGCCCGGCATGAGCCCTGTGCACCGCTTCGACCTCGACGCCATCGGCGCCGGGCTGCCGGTCGCCGCCAGTCGCCGCGACATCGTGGAGGCTGCACGCGGCGGGGCGCTGGTGGTGACCGCCCCACCCGGCACCGGCAAGACCACGTTGGTGCCGGCGCTGGTCGCAGAGGTGATCGCCGCTGCCGATGAGACCGGGACTCCGGGCCTCACCCTGGTCACGCAGCCGCGCCGGATCGCAGTGCGCGCGGCCGCTCGTCGGATCGCCTCCTTGGACGGCTCGGCCGTGGGCGGCCCGGTCGGCTTCACCGTGCGCGGCGAGCGTCAGGTCTCGGCCGACACCCGGATCGAGATGCTCACCCCCGGGGTGCTGCTGCGCCGCCTGCTGGCCGACCCGGAGCTGCCCGGGGTGGCGGCGGTGGTGCTGGACGAGGTGCACGAGCGGTCCCTGGAGACGGACCTGCTGCTGGGCATGCTGGCCGAGGTGCGCCAGCTGCGGGAGGACCTGCTGGTGGGGGCGATGTCGGCCACCGTGGACGCTCAGGCGGTCGCGGCCCTGCTGGGCGACGCCCCGGTGGTGGAGGTGCCCGGCGTGCTGCACCCGCTGGACGTGGCCTACGCGCCGTCGCCGTCGGCCCGCCTGGACGTTCGCGGGGTGACGCGGGAGTTCCTGGATCACGTGGCCCGCACCGCCGCCGCGCAGCAGCGCGCTTCGGGCACCGACGCCCTGGTGTTCCTGCCCGGCGCCCGGGAGGTGGACGAGGTGGTGGCCCGCCTGGGTGCACTGGTGGACGGGGTGGAGGTGCTGCCGCTGCACGGGCGTCTGCCCGCCCGGGTGCAGGACCGCGCCACCTCCGGTCGTGGCCCGGGGGATCCTCCGCGGATCGTGGTCTCCACCGCAGTGGCGGAGAGCTCCCTGACCGTACCGGGCGTGCACCTGGTGATCGATGCGGGCCTCTCCCGCGAGGTGCGCCGGGACCGCGAACGGGACATGACGGGCCTGGTGACGGTGAGCGCCTCGCAGGCGTCGGTGCAGCAGCGCGCTGGCCGCGCCGCGCGACTGGGGCCGGGCCGAGCGGTCCGGGCCTATGCGGAGGCCGATCTGGGGCGGATGCCAGCGCACTCCCCTGCCGAGATCACCGCTGCTGACCTCACCGATGCGGCCCTGTGGCTGGCCTGCTGGGGAACCCCGCGCGGGGAGGGTCTGCCGCTGCTGACCCCACCCCCGGAGCGGGAGATCGCGCAGGCCGAGCAGACCCTGTTCTCGCTCGGGCTGGTGGAAGCTGACGGCCACCCCACGGCCTTCGGGACCCGGGTGGCCGGCATGCCCGTCGGGGTGCGGGAGGCCCGGGCGCTGCTGGACGGGGCCCGGACGCTTCGGGGCCAGGCACAGCCCCGGTCGGGCACCGCGCGCGTGCTGTCCGGGTCCGACGGGCACCGGTTCGTCGCCGAGGTGGTCGCAGCGGTCTCGGACGATCATCGGCCCGTGGGAGCCGACCTGCCGCGCCTGCTGCGCGAGCTGCGGTCGGGCCGCGGCGATGGCGCGGGGCGCTGGCGCCGCGAGGCGGACCGTCTGTCCCGGATCGAACGCGGGGACACCGGAGGCGGCGGGGACGGGCGCGGGGCGGCCCCGCTGCTCGCCGCTGCCGACGAGGCCGGGCTGATCGGTGCGGTGCTGGCCCTGGGCAGGCCTGAGCGGATCGCCCGCCGCGTGGGAGCGGGAGCGCAACACACGGGAACGGGAGCGCAACACACGGGAACGGGAGCGCAACACACGGGAACGGGTCCCAAGCGATCAACCAACGGCGCCGGGGGCACCTCACGGTCGTACCTGCTGGCCTCGGGGACCCGGGCCGCTCTGCCGGAGGGCAGCGGTCTGCTGGGGCACGAGTGGATCGCGGTGTGGGAGGTGCAACGGGCACAGGGCAGGGCGGCTGACGGCACCGGCGCGGTGATCCGCACCGCTGCTCCCCTCGACGAGGAGCACGCCCTGAAGATCGGCGAGCCCCTGCTGGTCAAGCAGCGCACCGCCCGCCTCGAGGACGGCGCCGTGCGGGTGCGACAGGAGCGTCGTCTGGGAGCGATCACCCTGGCGAGCACCCCGGTGTCGGCCACGCCTGAGGACGCTGCTCCCGCATTGCTGGACCATGTGCGCCGACAGGGCCTGGACGTGCTGCCGTGGACACCTGCGGCGACGGCCCTGCGGGCTCGGCTGGGCCTGCTGCACCGGGAACTGGGCGCGCCCTGGCCCGCCATGGATGCGGCATCGCTGCTTGAGGGTGTGGAGCAGTGGCTGGCCCCCCATCTGCCTGCCGCCCGCGGCGCCCTGGACCGCATCGACCTGGTGGCGGCGCTGCGCGGCCTGCTGCCGTGGCCGGAGGCCTCGCGCCTGGAGGAGCTGGCGCCGGAGAGGCTGGCGGTGCCCTCGGGCTCCACCGCACGGATCGACTACCCCGATCCGGACGACGAGGCGGGCAGGCCCGTGGTGGCGGTCAAGCTGCAGGAGCTGTTCGGTCTGGCGGACACCCCGCGTCTGGCGGGCGATCGGGTGCCGGTGCTGTTCCACCTGCTGTCCCCGGCCCGCAGACCGCTCGCGGTCACCGATGACCTGCGGTCCTTCTGGGACGGACCGTACCGCGAGGTGCGCAAGGAGATGCGCGGCCGCTACCCGAAGCACCCGTGGCCGGAGGACCCGTGGACCGCGCAGGCCACGGCTCGCACCACGCGCGCCGCACGAGAGCGGTCCTGATCACCCCACCGCCACAGCGGCGGTCTGCTCGTCGATCAGCCGTCGCACCACCGGGCAGACGGGGTGGATCTTCCGCGGCGTGGCGCGTCCGCCGATGGTCGACAGAAGCGCGTCTCCTGGCCGGTGCGAAGCGAGGCCCCACCCGGCGCGAAGCGAGGCCCCACCCGGTGCGCAGCGGGACCCCACTCGGCGGGACACACCCCTCCCACCCGGCGCGAAGCACGACTCCCGCCCGGTGCGAAACGGGACGCCTGCCCGGTGGCCTGTGCTGGCGCTAAGAGCGGGGCGCACCTCAGAACCATTTCTGGTTCTCAGATGCGCCCGGCTCTCAGTCCCGAAAGAAGGACCACGCGGCTCGGCGACGGCCAGCCCGGCCCCCGGAGACCAACCTCCTGGCCTCGCCCGGGGTCACCCAGGGTCGCCCGGCGTGGCCCAGCGTCCGGGGCTACCCAGGCCGCCCGGCCTCGCCCGGGGGGAGCCGGGGTCGCCCGTAGAATCCAGCGCGTGCAGTGCCATCATTTCGACGCCGGGGAGTGCCGCTCCTGCACGCTCCTGGACATCCCGCGTGAGCGTCAGGTCGCCGCAGCGAGCACCCGGATCCGCGAACTGCTCGCTCCCTTCGTGCACACCGAGGTGGCGGATCCGTGGGCACCGCCGATCCTGGGCCCGGAGGCCGGGTTCCGGTCCCGCGGCAAGATGGCCGTGGCCGGCACCGCCGCCAGCCCCGTGCTGGGGCTGCCCGGCCAGCCCACCACTGCGGACCTCTCGGACTGCCCGCTGTACCCGCCGGGCGTCGAGGAGGTGCTGGAGGGCGCGAAGCAGCTGATCCGTCGAGCGCAGGTCCCGCCGTACGACATCGCGCGTCGACGCGGCGAGATCAAGAACGTGCTGGTCACCGTCACACCTGAGGCGGAGCACTACCTGCGCTTGGTGCTGCGCAGCGAGAAGGCCCTGGCGAGGATCCGTGAGCACCTTCCGCGTCTGCTGGAGGCGCACCCCTCGGTGGTGGGGGTCAGTGCCAACATCCATCCCGCGCACACCACCGCGGTCGAGGGCGAGCAGGAGATCCATCTGGCGGGCAGCACCTCGATCGGTGTGCGCACTGGGGACGTGGAGCTGCAGGCCCGGCCGCAGTCGTTCCTGCAGACCAACACGGAGGTGGCCGGCGAGCTGTACCGACAGGCGGCGGCCTGGATCTCGGACGCCGGTGTCGGCCTCGAACGGGCTGCCGCGGGCAGGGCCCAGGCTGCCACGCGCCGGGCCCAGGCGGCGACGGACGCCGCGCGTGACCTGCGGGTGTGGGACCTGTACTGCGGGCTGGGCGGTTTCGCGCTGCATGTGGCACGCGCCATGCCCTCGGCCGAGGTCACGGGCGTGGAGGCCTCCGCACAGGCCATTGAGGGGGCACGGGAGGCCGCACAGGCGGAGGGGTTGGACGTGCGGTTCCTCGCGGAGGACGCCACCGCGTGGGCGCGCCGACAGAGCGCACCGGGCTGCAGCACTGATGGCGGGCCCAAACCGTCCCCGGGGGCCCTCGGTGGCGGGAACGGCGCCGTGCCGGACTCAGGGGCACCCGACGTGGTGATCGTGAACCCGCCCCGTCGAGGGATCGGTGCGGAGCTCGCGTCCTGGCTGCAGGAATCGCCTGTCCCGCAGGTGGTCTACTCCAGCTGCAATCCGGCCACCCTGGCCACGGATCTGGCGGTGATGCCCTCGCTGAGGATCGTGGCAGCGCGCTATGTGGACATGTTCCCGCACACGGAGCATGCCGAGGTGATCGTGATGCTGCACAGGATCCACTGACGAGCCCCGCCGGACCTGGCACAGTGGCCCCATGCTCGCCACCACCGACACCCAGCTGAGGGACGTCACCCGCACCGTCGAGCAGGACGGCCCGGGCTTCGCCGTGATCCTCGGCCCCGCCGCCACCGGCTGCGGCCAGGACGGCGCTCTGCTCGGCGAGGACCCGAACGGCGGGGATGCCGCATGACCGCGCAGTCCCCCGATCCAGCAATCCCCACCGACCCCGCCTCCGAGCTCGCGGCAGCCTGGCCGGGCCACGATGGTGGGGCATCGGCACCAGGGCCCGACCAGGGGATGTCGGCGCCCGCCGCACCGCGGGCACGGGTGGCGCTGCTGTCCCTGGGCGGCACCATCTTCATGACCCAGGACCTCACCGGTCTGCGGGCCGCGCCTGATGCCTCCACCGGTGCGGACCTCGCCCGCACCCTGATCGACGGTGTGGCCGTGGGGCATACCGAGGTCGCCAACGTCGGCTCACCCTCGGTGACCGCGGCTCACCTGCGCGAGGTGCTGGAGCTGGCGCGAGCCGCGGTCGACGGCGGCGCGGCCGGGGTGGTGCTCACCCACGGCACCGACACCCTGGAGGAGTCGGCCTTCGTGCTGAACCGCTACTGGGACCGGGAGGCACCGCTGGTGCTCACCGGTGCGATGCGACCGGCGAACGCCCCCGGGGCCGACGGGCCCGCGAACCTGCGCGACGCCGTGCGCACGGCGGCCGCGCCATCGGCCCGCGGCCTGGGCGTGCTGGCCGTGTTCGATGCGATGGTGCACCTGGCAGACCGGGTCACCAAGACCTCCTCCCGCTCAGTGGACGCCTTCGCCTCCGAGCCCTCAGGGCCGATGGCCCTGGTGGACGAGGAGGATCTGCGCCTGGTGTACCGGCCGCTGGACCGCACCGCCCTGATCGGCGGGGACCTGCCCGCCACGCTCCCGCGCGTGCCGAGCCTCGTCTCCGGCATCGGCGAGGACCTGGCGCTGCTCGACAGTCTGACCCCCGGGGCGATCGACGGTCTGGTGATCGCGGGCGCCGGGATGGGCCACGTCTCCGCCGATGCGGTGCCGCGGGTGCGAGCCCTCACCGACGCCGGAGTGCCGGTGGTGGTGGCGACCCGCGTGGCCACGGGTGGAACCTCCACCCGGCACTACGACTACCCCGGATCCGAGGTGGACCTGATCGCCAACGGCGCGGTGATGGCGGGGGCCCTGCCGCCCCAGAAGGCCCGCCTGCTGCTGCAGGTGCTGCTGGCGTCCGGGGCCCAGCAGGACCGGGTGCGCCGCACCTTCGAGGCCTACGCGTACTGAGGCTGTACCGCGCGAACGATCCACCGAGGGACGGACCGCACCTGCTCACGCGCTGCGCGAACAGCCTGGCCCCCTCCCCCGCACCGGGTGACACACTGGAGGCATCCGATCCCGTCCTGAGAGGTGCTCCCCATGACTGTTCCCGTTGATCCGTCGCCCGCCCTGCAGCAGTACGCCCACCCGGAGAAGCTGGTGACCACCGACTGGCTGACCGAGAACCTCGACAAGGTCGGCACGAGCGAACTGGTGGTGGTGGAGTCCGACGAGGACGTGCTGCTGTACGAGACCGGGCACATCCCCGGCGCCGTGAAGGTGGACTGGCACCTGGATCTCAACGACCCCGTCACCCGCGACTACGTGGACGGCGAGGGTTTCGCGAGGCTGATGGACGCCTCCGGCATCTCCCGCGACACCACCGTGGTGGTCTACGGCGACAAGTCCAACTGGTGGGCCGCCTACGCCCTGTGGGTGTTCGAGCTGTTCGGCCACCCCGACGTGCGCCTGCTGGACGGCGGCCGCGCCGCCTGGGAGGCCGAGGGCCGCGAGATGACCCTGGACCGCCCGGAGATCACTCCCCCGGCAGACGGCCAGGGCTATCCCGTGGTCGACCGGGATGATGCCCCCATCCGCGCCTACCGCGAGGACGTGCTGGACTTCCTGGGCGGGCAGCTGATCGACGTCCGCTCCCCGCAGGAGTACACCGGCGAGCGCACCCACATGCCGGACTACCCGCAGGAGGGCACTCTGCGCGGCGGCCACATCCCCACCGCGCGATCGGTGCCGTGGGCCCGCGCCGCCCAGGAGGACGGCCGCTTCAAGTCCCGCGAGGAGCTCGAGGCGATCTACCGTCAGGAGCTGGCCTTCGACGACGCGGAGCCGGTGATCGCCTACTGCCGCATCGGTGAGCGCTCCAGTCACACCTGGTTCGTGCTCACCTACCTGCTGGGCTTCGGGAACGTGCGCAACTACGACGGCTCCTGGACCGAGTGGGGCAACAGCGTGCGCCTGCCGATCGCCCAGGGCACCGAGCCCGGTGAGGTGCCTGCCGCGAAGGACGCGGGCCGATGAGCGCCGACGCCACCGCGACCGGGCCCGACGCCCTCCCCGAGGGCTTCCGCGAGATCGCCGAGGACTTCAACGCCCTCGGCGAGCGGGACCGCCTGCAGCTGCTGCTGGAGTTCTCCCAGGGCCTGCCGGAGCTGCCGGAGCGCTATGCGGACCATCCCGAGCTGCTCGAGCCCGTACCGGAGTGCCAGTCCCCGATCTTCCTGATCACCGAGGTGGAGGGCACGGGCCGCGAGGCCACCGCGCACCTGTTCTTCTCCGCCCCACCGGAGGCCCCCACCACGCGCGGGTTCGCCGGGATCCTCGCAGAGGCTCTCGACGGCCGCTCGGTGGGCGAGGTGCTGGACACCCCCGATGAGGTCACCGCCGAGCTGGGCCTGGCCGAAGTGGTCAGCCCGCTGCGCCTGCGCGGCATGAGCGGGATGCTGGGTCGCATCAAGCGGCAGCTGCGGGAGAAGTCCGGGGCCTGACGGCGCACGGCGTCGGCCCACGACCGGGGCCCGGCGACTCAGCTGCTGGGCGGGCGCTTCCTCGTCCGACCGCTGCCGCCGGCCCCGCTGCCGCCGCCGTCCTCGCGGGAGGCCTCGCGCTGCTGGTACATGTCGAAGGCACGCTCCCCCACCGTCCGCATGACCTCGAAGGTCTTGCGCCCGGTGTCGGAGGTGGCGAAGCCGTGCAGTGCGGCGACCTGTTCGGCGATGCCCCGGCGCGGCGCACCGTCCTCGGTGCCGCCATCATCGTCCACGGGCCCCGTCGAGCCCTCGCCGGTACTCGAGGTCGCTCCGGTCCAGGCCGTCCCGGTGGAGGTGCGTCCACCACCGGCACCCGCGCTCACCCGGGGGCTCGTGCCGGTGCTGTCGTCCGCCTCGGCCCTGCCGGTGCGACGCTCCTCGATGCGCCGGTGCTTGTCGTCCGCCTCCTTGAGCTCGAGCGGCACGGTCACCACGCGCACGAGCGCGGTACGCACCTCCTCCCGGATCCGGCCGGCCTGCTCGGTGACGTACTCCTCCTCGCTCGGCAGGGACCGGTCGCGCTCAGCCTCGAGGCCGACCCCCTGCTCCGTGGCGGCCTGTGCGGCGTGGGCGCCCCGCTCCATCCGCCACGCCCGAGTGAGCAGGAACGAGGCGAGGTCGGCAGCCACCTCGAGGGAGAGCCCGTAGGCGTCGGCGGAGGAGGGCGCGCGCGTGAGCTCGATGGCGTCGTCGCGCTCCAGCAGGCTGGGAGCGATGTCGATCGCGGCCAGCACCTCACTGACGAAGGACTGGAAGGCGGCATCACCGGGCACGTCGGCGCGACGCAGCTCGGCGCGGCCCCACTGCTGCGGCAGCTGCACCAGGCTCACGCCCTCGCGGGCGAACTCGTCCAGTGCGGCCTGGCGCATCAGGCGGCGAGCCCGACGGACCAGCTGGTCCGCATCGGCTCCGCGCGGCACGTCACCGAACACCTCGCGGGCGTCGGCCAGCGCCTCCCCTGCGGCGAGCACCGCCGGGTCATTGCGGCGGCGGGCTGGGCGTCGCGCCTGGTCGGAGCGCTTCGGGGTGCCTGGCGAGCGGCGCGGGAGCTTCCCGCGCAGTGCATCGAGCTTGGACATCCGTGAACCTCCCCGTGGTCGTCAGAACAGCGCCATGGTACGGGCGAGGAACATCGCGCGGTCGATCAGCGTTGTACCGATGCGCAAGCCCTGTTCGACGACCTTCAAGGAGATGACATGGCCGACCTCGCATACACCGTTCCCGGTCTCGGCACCGAGGACTCCCAGCGCTTGGTGGAGTCCCTGCAGGACCGCCTGCACGCGATGAACGATCTGCACCTCACCCTCAAGCACGCCCACTGGAACGTGGTGGGCCCCCGCTTCATCGCGGTCCACGAGATGCTGGACCCGCAGGTCCAACTGGTGCGCGGCTACGCCGACGAGCTCGCCGAGCGCATCGCCCAGCTGGGTGCCAGCCCCGTCGGCACCCCCGGTCGTCTGGTCTCGGACCGCAGCTGGTCCGACTACGAGCTGGGCAAGGCCGACACCCAGGAGCACCTGAAGGCCATCGACGCGGTGTACGACGGCGTGATCGCCTCCAACCGCAAGGCCATCACCCTGGCCGGCGAGCTGGACCCGATCACCGAGGACCTCCTGATCGGCCAGACGGCCGAACTGGAGAAGTTCCAGTGGTTCGTGCGCGCTCACTTCGAGGGTTCCCAGGCCTGATCGGCCAGCGCCCACCGGTCGGCCGGATCGACCTGGTCGACGTACCGCGGCGCGCACGGCGCGGCAGCTGCCCCTGGGGCGGTTGCCGCGCCGTCGTCGTCCCTCACCTGGAACGGCGTCCTTCACCTGAGACAATGCCTGCATGTCTATCGCCGAACCCACCGCTGACGAGCTGACCACCCTGCAGGACGAGGCGGTGCGCTTCACCCGTGAACTGATCCGCATCGACACCACGAACTTCGGCACGGGCGATCCGGCCACCTGGGGCAAGGGCGAGACCGAGGCCGCCGAGTACGCGGTCGCGCTGTTGCGTGAGGTGGGCCTGGAGCCGGTGGTGCACGAGTCCGCCCCGGGCCGCCCCAACGTGTTCGTGCGCCTGCCCGGGGAGGACCGGGAGCGCGGCGGCCTGGTGATCCACGGTCACCTCGACGTGGTGCCGGCCAACGCGGAGGACTGGTCGGTCGATCCCTTCGCCGCCGAGATCCGGGACGGCATGATCTACGGTCGCGGCGCGGTGGACATGAAGGACATGGTGGGGATGATGCTGGCGTTGGCGCGGCACCTGGCCCGCACCGGCCAGCAGCCCCCGCGCGACCTGGTGTTCGCCTTCTTCGCCGACGAGGAGGCCGGCGGGGTCTACGGCAGCCGCTGGGTGGTGGCCCACCATCCCGAGCTGTTCGAGGGCTGCACCGAGTCGATCAGCGAGGTGGGCGGGTACTCGATCACTCTGCCGGAGAAGGCGAGCGGTGAGGACGTGCGCGCCTACCTGGTGCAGACCGCCGAGAAGGGCCTGGCCTGGGGTCGTCTGCGCGCGACCGGTCGTGCAGGTCACGGTTCGGTGCCCAATGACGAGAACCCCATCGTGCGCCTGGCCCGCGCGATCGTGGCGATCGACGAGCACGAGTTCCCCGATGAGATGACCGCAGCGGTGCAGGCCCTGTACGACGGGGTCACCGAGATCACCGGCATCGGCTGGGACGAGGAGGACCTGCGGGCCTTCCTGCCGATGATGGGCGGGGCGAGGCAGTTCGTCTCCGGCACCCTCGCGGACACCACCAACGTGACGATGCTGGACGCCGGCTACAAGGGCAACGTGGTCCCCCAGGTGGCGGAGGCCTCGATCGACTGCCGCTTCCTGCCCGGCCACCAGGACAGCCTCAAGCAGCTGCTGGAGGAGCTGGCCGGGGAGCACGTGGAGGTGATCTTCGATCACGTGGGCATCTCCCTGGACGCCCCGCGCCAGTCCCCCCTGATCGATGCGATGACCCGCTCCCTGGAGGCCGAGGACCCGGGCTGCCGGGTGCTCCCCTACTGCCTGAGCGCGGGTACGGACAACAAGCAGCTCAAGGAGCTGGGCATCGACGGGTACGGCTTCACCCCGCTGCAGCTGCCCGCGGATCTGGACTTCGCGCCGCTGTTCCACGGCGTGGACGAGCGGGTCCCCGTGGACGCTGTGCGGTTCGGGGCGCGGGTGCTGCTGCGCCTGGTGCGGGAGAGCTGAGCGCGGGAGCGTCGGCGGGGGTGGGCCCCGCGGGCCCGTGCCCGGATGAAGCGTTGTCCACGGTGCGGCACAATCGATCCATGCTCCCCTTCATGGCCGGCAGGTCTGGACCCCAGGGCCATCCCCTGCTCGAGGTGCTGGCGGGGCAGACGATCGTGCACACCCGCGTGGCCGCGCGCGGCACCTGGACGGTGACCGCCCGCGGCTGGGTGCTGCACTCCCGCATCCAGCTGCTCGACCAGGACGCGGTCGGCCTGCGCGATCCGCGCCTGATCGGTGCGCGGATCGCCACCGCTGAGATGCTGCCCGACGGCACGCTGAGCCTGGCACTGCAGGGCGGCGGCGCCGGTCCTCAGCCGGCACGGGCGCCGAGTCGCCTCACCACCGCGACGCCCTGGCGACTGGAGGGCCCGCAGCGGGCACTGCTGGAGGCCGACGAGAAGGGGCACCTCTGCGCCGCTCCACCCGGACCGCCGGTGTTCGCGACCCCGGAGGCGGTGGCCGAGTTCTCCGCTTCCGAGCCCAGCGGCA
Organism: Brachybacterium sp. p3-SID1565; assembly: GCF_025143785.1. Taxonomy (NCBI): domain Bacteria; kingdom Bacillati; phylum Actinomycetota; class Actinomycetes; order Micrococcales; family Dermabacteraceae; genus Brachybacterium; species Brachybacterium sp. p3-SID1565. The sequence continues at coordinate 2,989 of NZ_JAMBDS010000005.1, read as the reverse complement.
TCGAGCAGCGCCTGCTGAAGATCGCCGAGGGCACCTGGCTGCACCCGGGCCACGTGGTGGAGCTGCTGGCCAATGCCGGGGCGCTCGAGGACGAGGAGTTCGAGCGCCGCGGCCCCATCCTGCTCTCACGCATGCTGGCGCGCGGTGAGATGCGGGCCGGGTTCGTCACCGACGGCAGGTTCTCCCCCTGGCAGCTGAGCCTGCCCGAGGTCATCGAGCACATCGGAAGCGTGTGGACGGCGATCGGCGGCCGCGCACCGGGCCCGGACACGATCGCCTGGTTCGAGATCACCGACACCGGCCGTGAGCACCTGGGGCTGACCGGGCCGCAGTCGCTGCCCCCGGGGATGTCCGGCTACGACAGTCCCGGCGTGGTGGGCGGCTTCCGGTGACGGCCTGGGCCGGCATTCGTCCGCATGGTGGCCCGCATGCGCCGACGGCCTGCCGTGAGCAACGGGACCATGGAAGGACCATGCAGAACGCCCCCGGACCACAGATCCAGGGGCGTTCATGTCCTAAGGACAAGAGCGGTAGCGGCGGGATTTGAACCCGCGGTACGGGGTCACCGTACACATCATTTCGAGTGATGCACCTTCGGCCGCTCGGACACGCTACCGCCGACGATCGTAACCGCCGGTACAGCACCCGTTCAAACGGAATGGCAGCGGGCGCGAGTCAGCTCACGTCCCACCGTGTCGGCGTCGTGCTCCCACCCCTCCCGGAATCGGTTGGGCGGGGACGCAATCCGCTGGATAGGCTCGCGCCATGACCACCCAGACCCCTGCTGCACCCCGCCCGCCCCAGCGCCCCACCGAGCGTGTCTTCCACGGTGACACCGTGGTGGATCCCTACGAGTGGATGCGGGACAAGAACGATCCCGAGGTGATCGCCCACCTCGAGGCCGAGAACGCCTACGCCGATGCCCGCACCGCCCACCTGGACGGCCTGCGCAGCACCCTGGTCCAGGAGTTCGTGGGCCATCTGCAGGAGACGGACCTGTCGGTGCCGGTGCGCCGCGGCAACTGGTGGTACATCACCCGCACCACCGCCGGTCACGACTACCCGGCCTTCACGCGGGTGGCCGAGCACCCGGACCTGCCGCGCGACGCCGGGGGCGTGCCCGCGATCGAGCCCGGTGTCGCGCTCGAGGGCGAGCAGGTGCTGCTGGACGCCCAGTCCGAGGCCGAGGGCGCCGAGTTCTACCAGCTGGGCGGTTTCGTCCCCTCCCCCGAGCACGACCTGCTGGCCTACGCGGTGGACACCGCCGGCGACGAGCGGTACACGGTGCGGATCAAGGACCTGGGCGACGGCGCGATCCTTGACGAGTCGGTGACCGGTGTGGGCTACGGGCTGGCGTTCTCCGCCGATCAGAAGTGGCTGTTCTACGCCCGGGTGGACGATGCCTGGCGCCAGCACCAGATCTGGCGCCACCGCATCGGCACCCCCGCTGAGCAGGACGAGCTGGTGATCGAGGAGACCGACGAGCGCTTCTCGATCGGCTTCGGCCGCTCCCGGGACGGCTCCACCCTGGTGATCCAGGCGGGCTCCACCACCACCTCGGAGGTGTGGCTGCTGGACCTGCACGACCCCACCTCCGCTCCGCGGCCCACGGCCGGTCGCCGCGACGGCGTGGACTACTCGATCGAGCATGCCGGGGACCGCCTGCTGGTGGTGCACAACGACGGCATCCAGGGGTTCGCCCTGGCGGTGGCCTCGCTGGAGGAGCCGTCGGCCTGGGAGAACGTGCTGGAGGCCGCCGAGGGCGAGCGGATCCTGGCTGCGGACGCCTTCGCATCGTTCGTGGCGCTCGAGCTGCGCAGCGAGGGCCTGGCCGGGGTGCGGGTGATCCCGCGCGGTGCCGATGGCGACCTGGACCTGGGTGCGGCGCGCACCATCACGCACGGCGGCGAGCTGGACACGGTGGAGCTGAGCGCCAACCCGGACTGGGAGCAGACCACGCTGCGCTACGAGCTGGGCAGCCTGCTGACCCCCGTCACCATCGCGCAGGTCGAGGTGGGCACCGACGACGAGCCCGAGCCGACGATCCTGCGCCGCACCCCGGTGCCGAACTACGACCCCGAGCTGTACGTGGAGAAGCGCCTGTGGGCGACCGCCGCTGACGGCACGCAGATCCCCGTCTCCCTGGTGGCGCGCCGTGAGGTGAGCGCGGACGGCACGAACCCCGGCTATCTGTACGGCTACGGCAGCTACGAGACCAGCGTGGATCCGTCGTTCGTGGCGAGCCGACTGTCGATGCTGGACCGCGGGGTGGTGATCGCGATCGCCCACATCCGCGGCGGTGGCGAGATGGGTCGCGCCTGGTACGAGCACGGCAAGCTGCTGGAGAAGAAGAACACCTTCTCCGACTTCGTGGCCGTGGCCGATCACCTGGTGGCCGAGGGCTGGGTGGCCGAGGACCGACTGGCGGCCGAGGGCCGCAGCGCCGGCGGCCTGCTGATGGGTGCGATCGCGAACCTGGCCCCGCACCGCTTCCGGGCGGTGCTGGCCGGGGTTCCCTTCGTCGATGCGCTCACCACGATCCTGGACCCCTCGCTGCCGCTGACGGTGGGCGAGTGGGAGGAGTGGGGCAACCCGGTGGACAGCGAGGAGGTGTACCGCTACATGAAGGAGTACACCCCGTACGAGAACGTGCGCGCCGAGCAGTACCCGGCGATCTTCGCCACCACCTCGCTGAACGACACCCGGGTGTTCTTCGTGGAGCCCGCCAAGTGGGTGGCGCGACTGCGGGAGACGGTCACCTCCGACCAGGCTGAACGGCCGATCGTCTTCCGCTGCGAGATGGTGGCCGGCCACGGCGGGCGCTCGGGCCGGTACCGCAAGTTCGAGCAGCGGGCCGACGAGCTCGCGTGGCTGCTGGACCAGATCGGGGCCAGTGAGCTGATCTGAGCACAGCGCTGATCTGAGCGCAGCGCTGATCCGAGCACAGCACGAGCGGCCCCGGCCGGGGGTCCCACCCCCCCCCCGGCCG
>NZ_JAMBDS010000049.1:0-22896 GCF_025143785.1 Brachybacterium sp. p3-SID1565 | reverse complement strand
CACGCGATCACGTCGAGGACACCGGCTGCCGGTCACGCCCGGCGGGCATCGCATCCAGCGCGCCGGTGGCGCCCAGCGCGCGGGTGGCGACCCAGCCCAGCAGGCCGCACAGCACCGCCCCGGAAAGCAGGAAGAACGCCAGCATCATGAAGGAGAACGACCAGCTCATCTCCATGTAGTAGGCGAACTTCTCGTAGCCCCACTCCAGCACGGCCGCGAGCACGCCGCCCAGGATGGCGACGGGCAGGGTGAAGCGGCGGTAGCGGGTCAGCAGGAAGGCGAGCTCCACGCCGCCGCCCTGCATCAGGCCGGAGATCGCGGTGCCCCAGCCCCACTGGCTGCCCAGCAGCATCGACAGCACTGCAGCGATCATCTCCGCCCCGAGGGCCGCACCGGGCTTGCGCACGATCAGAGCGGCCAGCATCGCTGGCAGGAACCAGATCCCGGCCAGCAGGCCCTCGGCGGGCTTGAAGGCCGTCGTCAGCGGCCCGATCAGGGTGTACAGCTGGCCGTACCCCAGGAACGCCACCCCGAAGGCGACCCCGATGACCACCGTGACCAGCAGGTCCACCGTGCGGTAGCGGGTGGTGTGTGAACGGTTCATCTCCACTCCTTCCATGGCTGGAAGGGGCGCGCGAGGACGGATCAGTCGTCCGGCGCGGAAATCCCGACTCCCTACGCCGGTATGAACCGGATCAGGTTCGAGGGTCTGCGCCCTGCGGCGCACTCTCAGCACCCCGTTGGTGCTCCCCTGTCAGCAGATGACCAGCGGACAGTCTAGCGTCTGGCGCGGATCGCCTGCTCCACGGCCTCGGCGGCGGCGATCGGATCGGTGGGGGAGAACAGGTAGTCGGACTCGCCGCGACCCACGATCTCCACCATGGTGCCGGCGCGGGTCACCAGGATCCGGCTGCGGCGCTGCACCTCGGCGGTGGTGAAGATCTTCCCGCGGCCCACCGGTCGCAGGTCCGCCGGGCGTGCGGCCATCACCCGGCCGCGCCGCCAGCCGTACCCGCCCACCGTCACGCCGATGGTGGAGGGCGGGATCTCCCGCAGCTGCACGGTGCGGAAGTCCTGCAGCGGCCACGGCGGCCGGGGCCAGAACCCGCCCAGGCTCACCGTCACCCCGTGCTCGTCCACGATGAACCGGGTCCACTGGCACATCCAGGTCCACAGCGCCAGGCCCGCGAACACGATCGCTGCGCTCACCAGCAGCACGGGGGCCAGGGGCTGGGGCCGGGTGGCCATCACCACCACCAGCACCGCCCCGGCCAGCAGCGTGACCGCGATCCTGGTCCAGCCTACAGAGCCGGGCCGGGTGGTGCCCACGTAGAACGGGGCGTCAGGCCTGGCCATCAGCTCACCAGATCGTCACGCGCTGCTCGGGCGCGCGGTACATCGCATCGCCCTCGCGCACGTCGAAGGCCTCGTAGAAGTCATCCATGTGGCCGGCCGTGATGTTGCAGCGGAACTCCGCGGGGGAGTGCGGGTCCACCGCGAGGCGACGGATCGCCTCCTGCAGACGGTTCTTGCCCCGCCACACGGTGGCCCAGGACAGGAACACCCGCTGGATCCCGGTCCAGCCGTCCAGCACAGGTGCTTCGCCACCGTCCTTGGCGACGCGGGCGCGGTATGCCTTCAGCGCGATGCCCAGACCGCCCAGGTCGCCGATGTTCTCACCGATGGTGAGGGCACCGTTGACGGTGTGCTGGTCGTCCAGCTCACGGGGGGACAGCTCGGAGAACTGCGAGATCAGCACGGTGGTGCGGTCCTCGAAGGCGGCGCGGTCCTCCGCGGTCCACCATGAGGCGAGGTTGCCGTCGCCGTCGTACTTGGAGCCCTGATCATCGAAGCCGTGGCCGATCTCGTGGCCGATCACCGCGCCGATGCCGCCGAAGTTCACGGCGTCGTCGGCCTCGGCATCGAAGAACGGCGGCTGCAGGATCGCGGCCGGGAACACGATCTCGTTGCGGCCGGGGTTGTAGTAGGCGTTGACCGTCTGCGGGGTCATGTGCCACTCGTCCTCGTCGATCGGACCGCCCACCTTGGCGTACTCGAAGGCGGCGTCGAAGCGGCGGGAGGCGCGCACGGTCGCCACCAGGTCCCCCTCGGTGATCTCCAGGCCCTCGTAGGAGCGCCAGGTGTCCGGGTAGCCGATCTTCGGGGTGAACTTCCCAAGCTTCACCAGGGCCTTCTCGCGGGTGGCCGGGGACATCCACTCCAGGGTGGAGATCGACTCGCGGTAGGCCTCCAGCAGGGAGTCCACCAGCTCGTTCATGCGCTCCTTGTGGGAGGGCGGGAAGTGGCGGGCCACGTACTCCTTGCCCACCGAGAAGCCCACCGTGCCCTCCACGAAGGCCACGCCCCGCTTCCAGCGCTCACGCAGCTCCTCCGCGCCGCTAAGGACGCGGCCGGTGAAGTCGAAGTCCTCGTCGACGAAGGCGGAGGCCAGGTACGGGGCGTACGCGCTGACCGCACGCACCGCGAGCCAGGCCCGCAGCACCGCGAGATCCTCACCGGCCAGCAGCTCGGCGGCGGCCTGCACGAACTCGGGCTGGCTGACCGAGACCACGTCGAAGGCGTCGGCCGGGGCCCCGGTGCCCTCGAGGTAGGCGTCCCAGGGGAAGGCGGGGGCCAGCTCGCGGCGCTGCTCGGCATCCATGGGATTGTTCGACTTCTCGCGGTCGCGCACCCGCACCACGTCCACGTGGCAGGCCGCCAGGCGGGTCTCGAAGTCCAGCACGATCCGGGCCAGCTCGGCGGCATCGCCCGAGGGCAGCCCCTCGCGGCCCGGCAGGCCCGCCAGCTCCGCCAGCGCCGACAGGTGCTCGACGTAGGCGGCGCGCACGTCGGCGTAGCGGTCCTCGCGGTAGTAGGACTCGTCCGGCAGGCCAAGCCCGCCCTGGTGCAGCTTCACCTGGTAGCGGGTGGAGTCGCGGTCGTCGGTCCACACGTAGGCCAGCAGCGCGCTGGTGCCCGAGTCCGGGGCGGCCATGGTGCGCACCACCTGCTCGAGGTCAGCAGACGAGGTGATCTGCTCCAGCAGGCCCTCCAGCGGGGCCGCTCCGGCCTGATCGATGGCCACGGTGTCCATGAACATCCGGTACAGCGCGCCGATGCGGCCGTGCTCGCTGTCGGCGGCGGCGTCCTCATCGGCCGCGGCCTCCTCGATGATCTCCCGCACGCGCTCCTCGGACAGGTCCCGCAGGGCGTGGAAGGCGCCGTCGCTGGAGCGATCCGCCGGGATCACGTGGGACTTCAGCCAGGCCCCGTTGACGTGGCCGAACAGGTCGTCCTGGATGCGGATGCCCTCATCGACGTGAGCGAGGTCCAGGCCGGAGGGCAGGGAATGCTCGGGGGCGGCAGAGGTCATATCGGATGTCTCCTCGAGGATCGGATGAGGGAGCTTCACAGCGTGGTCAGGCCCAGGACCGCCAGGCCCAGGGTGAGCAGGCCGATGATGAAGGGCGCGTAGGCCCAGGGGGAGCGCAGGCGCTCGGCGGGGGTGCGGCGCTGCAGCACCAGGGTGGCCAGGCCCGAGCCGATGGACAGCACGGCCGTGCCCACCACCATCACCGGAGCCAGGATCACCAGGACGGTCGCACCGAGCTGGAACAGCACCGTGCCCAGCACGTCCAGCAGGCGCATGAGCACCGTCGAGCGAGGCGTGACGCGCTCGCTCAGCAAGGTGGCCACGGCCTGCTTCGACCACTCCGAGGGCCGGGAGATGCGCAAGCGGGTGGAGACCGTCTGTGCGGTGGCCAGTGCCAGCCACACCAGTGCCGCGCCTGCCCCCAGCCACACGCCCAGCTCGGATCGGGCGTCGTCCGGCCACAGCAGCAGCGCCAGCAGCACGGCGGCCACGCGAAGGGCCTCGTCGGCGGCGGAGCGCACCGCCATCAGCCCGGGGTTCACCGCCAGGCGCGGCTTGGTGCGGGCCACGAACAGGCTGGTGACCACAAGCACCAGCAGCTGCGCGGCACCGAGCGCGAGACCGAGCGCCAGCACCAGGATGCTGGAGGGGGCCAGCGGCAGGATCGCTAGCAGCAGCACCAGCCCGAGCGCGGGCAGCACCAGCGCCAGGACTGACAGCCCGCGCACGAGATCGCGCACCACGTCGGCCCCGGTGGGAGGATGGTCGTGGCCGGTGTGGTCGTGCGGGTCTGCACAGCCGTGATCGGCCGCCTGCGGGGTCGCGGTCATGGAGCTCCTTCGGGTCCCCACCAGGGTAGCCGTCCGGAGGGTCCGCGACCGGAGCCCGACGTGTCACCATGGCGACATGTCACGATGACGGTGACGATCCGCGGATCCGCGGATCGGCGCGCACAGGGATCACACGGATCCACACAGATCGGAGAGCACGATGGCACCAGGGGCGGGGCTCGACGCCGCGCAGCGCTCCCGCGCCATCGGCTCCGTGGTGGCCGCCGCCACCGGTGACGCGCTCGGCGCCCCCTACGAGTTCCTCGCCCCCATCCCGGACTCCGAGGACGTGGAGATGCTGGGCGGCGGCGTGCTGGGCTGGCAGGAGGGCGAATGGACCGACGACACCGCGATGGCGATCGTGGTGCTCGAGGCGGCCGCCGCCATCTCGGGTCTGCACGACCTGCGCCTGGAGGCCGCCCAGGACCAGATCGCCCGCGAGTGGTACTCGTGGTCGCTGGGCACCCCGGACATCGGGGGCCTGACCTCCACGGTGGTGCGACGCGCCGTGGACCGCGCCCTGGCCGACGGCCACTTCGCGCCGCGTGCGGCGGACTTCCGGGCCGCCGCCCTCAGCGCCCACGAGGAACTGCCCCGCATCGCCGGCAACGGCTCTCTGATGCGCACCCACGCCGCCGTGATGCCGTACCTGCTGCACTCCGAGGACGACGCCGCCGCGGGGATCGACGCCGTGTGCCGTCTCACCCACGTGCACCCCGATGTCACCGAGGCCTGCATGCTGTGGGGCCTCGCGGTGCGGCACGCCGTGCTCACCGGGGAGATCGACGTGCGGGTGGGCCTGGGCCGGCTCAGCGCGGAGCGCGCCGCCCTGTGGCGCACCCGGATCGAGGAGGCCGAGGCCGCCAACCCCGCCACCTTCCGCCGCAACGGCTGGGTGGTGGGTGCCTTCCAGGCCTCGTGGTCGGCGATCTCGGCCACCCTGCCGCTGCCGGGTGGGAAGTTCGCCCGGCGCGAGGCGCTGGTGCAGAGCCTCGAGAGCGCCGTGCGCGCCGGCTACGACACCGATACGGTCGCCTGCATCACCGGTGCACTGATGGGCGCGGCCGTCGGCGCCAAGGCGGTGCCGCCGGAATGGCGCCGGCAGCTGTTCGGCTGGCCCGGCTACGAGGTGGACGAACTCATCGCCCTGGTGGAGCGGGTGATCCCCGCGGAGCATGCGATCCCTGCGGAGCATGCGATCCCTGCGGAGCACGCGAGTCCCGGGCAGCACGTGACCCCGCCCGAGCGCCCGACGGAAAGGACCCCCTGATGGACCTGCGGATCTGCTCCTGGAACCTGTGGAAGCTGCGCGGCGACCTGCCCGCCCTCATCGAGGCCACCCGCGACCTCGCCCCGGACGTGCTGCTGGTGCAGGAGGCGCCGCGCTTCGTGCTGCCCACCACGCGCCTGCGCTGGTTCGCCCGCCAGGTGGGGATGGAGATCCTAGTGGGCGGCCTGGGTGGGAGGGGCCTGGCGATCCTGGCCACCGAGGACGTGGCCTCCCGCGTGATCCGCCGCGGCGCCCACCCCGTCGCCCAGCAGCTCAGCGACCTGAACTCCACCTACCCCCGCGGCGTGGCCGCGGCACGCATCTCGGTGCCGGGCGGGGGAGCGGTGGTGGTCTCCTCGATCCACTTCGCCCTGCAGCAGGACAACCGCATGAGCCACGCCGAGCACGTGAAGGCCCTGGTCAGCTCCGCCGGTGCCCCCGTCATCGTCGGCGGGGACCTGAATGAGACGGCCGATGGGCCCGCCCGCCGACTGCTGGATGCCCTGGTGCAGGACCCTGCCGGCACCGACCAGCACACCTTCCCCGCGTCTGGCCCGAAGCGCCGGATCGACGCGATCCTGGTGAGCGAGGGGGTGCGGGTGCGGGACGCCCGCGCGGTGCGCGCCACCGACTCGGTCGACGAGGCCCGCCTGGCCGGTGCCTCCGACCACCTGCCCACGATCGTGGACGTCAGTCTCTGAGACCGAGACGAGCGCGCGGGGCGGGCGCCGTCTACCGGGGTCGCGCTCAGCCCCGCAGCCCCGACCGCATCTCGATCACGTCGTCCTGCCCGCCGACATGGCGGATCAGCACCCTCTCGCCGTCGCGTCCGCGCACCGTCAGCTGGGTGCGGTAGCAGCGCAGGGCGGCCTCCACCTGATCGGCGCATCCCGGCAGCTCCCGCCACACGAAGTCCGGATCCTCCGGCTCGCTCGCGAACTGGAGGAACGGTGTGCGGGTGCGTTCGGCGGCCGCGGCGGTGACGTGATGGGCGTGCACGTGGTCCGGGTGCCCGTAGCTGCCGGCGTCGTCGTAGCCCAGCAGCACATCGGGTCGCAGCTGCTCGATCAGGGCCACCAGATCCCCGGTGGCCTCGTGAAGAGGACGCTTCGTGAAGCTCTCCGGGCCGGCGGTCTCCGCAGGGCCTGCCAGCCCCTCCCGGATCCAGCGCATGCCCGAGTCGCGGTACACGCGCGGCGACCCGCCCCCGGCGAGGGCCGGCGGCGTGCCCAGCATGTGCCTGGACTCGATGCCCAGCTGCGCGCACGCCCCGTCGATCTCCTGGGCCCGGATCTGATCCAGCGGTCGGCCATCGCCCTCAGGGATGCTGCCCGGTACCACCTCGCCCTCCTCCCCGCGGGTGGCGGTCACCAGCACCACCCGGGCTCCGGAACGGGCAAGGGTGGCCAGCAGGGCCCCGGTGGCCAGGGACTCGTCGTCAGGGTGAGCGTGGACGGCCAGCACGATGCGGGCCTGCTCCAGCAGGGACCAGGGATCGGTGCTCACAGCATCTCCTCGGGTTTCGGATGTGTTCAGGCGGGGGCGCCACCGGGGCGCACCAGGCAGGCGTACTGCGCGGCGAGAACCTGCGCACTGGCCTCCCAGGTGCGGGACTCGGCGAACCGCCGCGCCTCCCGGGCTGCTGTCTCGTGGGCCTGTCGGTCCGACAGCAGGGACTGCACGGCCTCGGCCCAGACGTCGGGGTCGCGACTGGGCAGCACGATCCCGGCCGGGGCGACGGCCTCCCGCACCCCGCCGGCCCCGGACCAGGCCGCGACTGGAGTGCCGCTGGCCTGCGCCTCGAGCGCCACCAGGCCGAAGGTCTCGGACCAGCTGGTCAGCAGCAGCAGATCGGCCTCGCGCATCAAGCGGGCCAGGTCCTCGCGGCTGCGGGGCCCGACGAACTCCACCCTGTGCGCGACCCCCAGCTCGTCGGCAGTGCTCTGCAGCTCGCCCAGGTAGTGGCGGAAGTCCTCGGAGACCCCGCCCGTGAGGATCAGGCGTGCTTCCAGGGCGGGATCCAGGCGGGCCAGCACCTCGATGGCCAGGTCGGGGGCCTTCAGCGGCTGCAGGCGGGCGGCGAACAGCAGGGTGCGCGGGGTCCCGGGAGAGCGATCACCGGGGTGCGCGGTACCCGTGCCGGGCGCACGGACGGAACCTGGCGAGCCGGGATGGAAGCCCACCACATCGACACCGGGGCGCACCACCGTGAGGCGCTCACCGGGCACGCCGTACCGCTCGGCGACCGTGCGGGCATCCGCCTCGGAGACCGCCACCACCAGGTCCGAGCGCTGCGCCGCCAGGCGCTCCCCGGGGATGCGGCCGGAGGACTCGGCCGGCTCCCCGGCGTCAAGCTGCGCCGAGTCCTCGGGCGCGGCCACGGAGTGGAAGGACTGCAGGTGGGGGATCCCGAGCTCCCGGGCGAGAGGCAGGGCGGCCACGCCGCTGAACCAGTGGTGGGAATGGATCAGGTCCCAGGGAGCGTCGTCGGCGTCGGCCCGGTTCTCGCTCATGGCCCGGCGCAGCTGCGTGCGGAACGGATCGATCGCCTGCTCCATGGCGCTCTTGGCCAGCGGGGCCGGCGGCCCGGCGTCCAGGTGGTGCACCCGCACGCCTTCGGCCGCCTCGATGACGGCCGGTGCGCGGGGGTCCGAGCGACGGGTGAACACGTCCACCCGGTGGCCGGCCCGGGCCAGGGCGCGCGACTGCTCAAGGATCACCACGTTCATGCCCCCGGCATCATCACCTCCGGGCTCGGCGAGCGGGGAGGTGTGCAAGGACACCGCGGCGATGCGCAGTGGGGCGTCGGGCATGGGGATCATCCTAAGGAGCGGTGCTCCCTGCGACACCCGCCGTGCGTCGTCGGCGCCGGTGTCGGCGAAGGTGTCGGCGCCGGCGTGGGCGCCCGGTGTCGGCGTGGGCGCCCGGTGTCGGCGTGAGCCGCCCATCCCACGGAGTCATGTTCGCCGGTGACGAAACATGACGCGTCCTGGGTCACGTGAAGTTGAAACATGCACGGCCATCCGTCAGCGTGAGAGACATGGAAACGGCCGAGAAGGTTGATTGGGCGACCTTGAACGCCCATGCGGCAGGGCGCCCTGCGCGCCGCCTGGTGTCCAAGGCGATCGCCGCGGCCGGTGGCGACCGCGCAGCCGGCGTGGTGCTGGACCTGGGGGCCGGCGCGGGAGCCGACTCCCTCCAGTTCGCCCGCCGCGGCTGGACCGTGCACGCTTATGACGCCGATGACACCATCGCATCACGCCTGGTGGAGAACGAGCGGATGACCGGATCCGTGAACTTCCACCACACCGACATCACCGACGTGGAGGAGTTCCCCAGCGCACAGATCGTGTACTCCACGTACACGCTGGGCCTGCTGGGGGCTGACGGCCTGGCCACCACGTGGCCCAAGCTCGTCGATGCGCTGCCTCGCGGGGGCGTGATCGCGGTGGACTTCTTCGGGGTGAACGACTCCTGGGCGGAACGCCCCGACATCGCCACCCTCACCCTCGAGGAGATCGACGCGAAGTTCCGCGGCTTTCAGGTGATCGACCGCTCGGTCCGGGATGAGGACGGGCGGTTCCTCGCCGACAAGAAGCACTGGCACGTGATCACCACCCTGGCCCGCAAGCTCCGCTGAGAGCCGGGCCGCCTCCGCGGGGCCCAGCTCAGGCGGCCTGCTCCCCGGGCACCAGCGTTCCCAGCCCCGCCACCGCACGGTCGCGCGGCGTGGCCCGAGGGTCGACCATCGCCAGGTGGAGCATCGACGCCTAACCCAGCCGCGATGCCTGCCCCGGCAGTGCGCGACGCAGCACGCAGGTGCGCAGCGCCGCCGCCAACGTCGGGCGATGCGCGGATCGCCGCCGCCAACGTCGGGCGATGCGCGGATCGCCGCCGCCAACGGTCGCCGGTGTGCGCGGCCAGCGGCGTGATGCCGAACAGCCAGCGGCCGCCCCAGCTCTCGGAGACCTCCAGCGGTGCCTCCGGGGTCGTGCCCCGCAGGACCATCACCCCATGGCTGCGAGCCGCGCCGCCCTCGCCGATGAGTTCGACGTCGCGCCCGCCGGCCAGGGCGATGGCGGTGGTAAGGCCGGTCGCGCCGGCGCCGAGGATGCGTACGGTGAGCTGGCGCTTCATGGTGGGAATCCCTCCGATGGGGCGTGGTGGCACGGTGCCGGTGAGGCGGGCACGGCGCTTGACCCTGACGTGACGTCAGGCAGGAAGGTGGGGCCATGACCGAGAAGCAGCAGCCGCTCACCGTGGGCCGTGTGGCCCAGCTGGTGGGCGTCAGCGTGCGCACCCTCCACCACTGGGACTCGATCGCCTTGGTGCGACCGAGCGCGCGCAGCTGGTCGGACTACCGGCTGTACGACGCGGAGGACATCGCACGCATCCACCGGGTGCTGGTGTACCGCGAGATCGGTCTGCCGCTCGCCGAGATCGCCAGGATCCTCGATGATCTCGAGGTGGATCCCCGCGAGCACCTGCATCGCCAGCGGTCGCTCCTGGCGGAGCGCATCGGCCGGCTCCAGAAGGCGGCCCGCGCCGTCGACGAGATGATCGAGAGGACCACCCCCATGAACGACACCCCGAACAGTGCCGGCCCGAACAGCGGTGACCCGCGGACCCCGGCCGAGGACCGGAGCATCACCCTGAGCCCACAGGAGCAGAGCCGGATCTTCGGCACCGACTGGGATCCGGCCTGGCAGGACGAGGCACGTGAGCGGTGGGGCGATACCGAGCAGTGGCAACAGTCCGTGCAGCGCACGCGAGGCTTCACCGCCGCGGACTGGACGCGCGTGGCTGAGGAGACCGCCGCGCTGGAGACCGAGCTCGCCGAGGCGATGAACCGTGGCGTGGAGCCCGGGAGCGAGGAGGCGAACGCGCTCGCAGAGCGACACCGTGCCTCGATCTCGCAGCACTACGACTGCACCGCATCGATGCATGTGGTGCTGGGCCGCATGTACACCGAGGACGAGCGCTTCACGGCGCACTACGACCGCAGGTCCGAGGGGCTCGCTGCGTGGCTGCGCGAGGTGATCGAGGCTGCGGCCCGAGCACACGGCGTGGATCCAGAGACCGCGGGCTGGGAGTGACCCCAGCAGGACTGCTCGACGCCCGGTGACCCTCGCGTCACCGGGCGTCGATGCATAGTGTGGACATCGCACCGCCGCCCACCCCCGGGCCGCCCCGACGGAGGGACTCGCCATGAAGCTGCGCTGGTACACCCTGGTCATCGACTGCCTCGACATCCACGCCCAGGCCCGCTGGTGGGCGCAGGTGCTCGACGGCGAGATCGTCTTTGAGGACGACGAAGAAGTGTGCGTGATTCCTGGCGGCCTGCCCGATGGGTACGACGTCGAGGCGCCGATCCCGGCCGAGAGGTGGCACCGGCAGTCCCCGGGCCTGGTGTTCGTGCCCGTTCCCGAGGGCAAGCAGGTCAAGAACCGCCTGCACATCGATCTGGCGGCGCATGTGGACGACGACCGCGAGGCGCAGATCCAGCGACTGCTGGACCTGGGGGCGACCCGGGTCGACGTGGGACAGGACGACGAGCAGGTCACCTGGACGGTGCTCGCCGACCCGGAGGGCAACGAGTTCTGCGTGCTGTCCTCGCGGGATCGGTAGCGAGGCGAGAGAACCGCGAGAGACCCCGCGCGAAGGCGAGAGGAAGGCTAGAGGCCAATCGGCGAGAGGGGGCCGAGAGGCCAACCGGGAGAGAGCGGCGAGAGGTCAGGCCTGCTCGAGGATCTGTTTGAGCTCCGCGAGATCCTCCGCGACAGCCTCTGCATCCGCTGCGAACTCCTCGTCGGCCATGGTTCCGCGGCGCAGCGTGAAGACGACCTCGCTGCGCTGCTCGTCGAGGGGGATCACGCGCATGGGATTGAGCGTGGACTCGCCGGAGGGCAGGGTCACTGAATGATCGAGGACGCCGTAGGGGTTCTCCGGGACGAAGCTGATGAGGACCCGGCCCATGGGGGTGTTCATGGACCAATGCTCGACCTCGTGCTGCACATCCGTACCGCCCAGACCGGAGGCCCAGCGCGGCAGGTTCTTCGGGTCGCGTGCGAAGTCGTAGACCTCGTTGGCGGGACGGTCGATGATCGCGGTGACATGTCGGGTCTCGCTCATGCGGTGACCGTAGCAGGTGCCAGTGACGGGTGGCCGTGGGGCCGACCGAGGATTCGTCGATCCGCAGCGAGCTCGTCGAGTGCGCGCAGGACGGCCCTGACGATGCCCGTCGCCGTGCGGGAGTCGGTGATCCTCACACGGCCGGGCAGGTGGGAGCCGCAGGGCGCGACCACGACCCAGCGCGGATCGCCGCGCCGCCGCATGCGGCCGATCTCGATGGTGCCGCCGCCGGGAAGCCCGATCGTCAGCGCGCCGCTGGGGCCTTCGTGGACCCGGTGGGCGAGTGCGGGGCGAGCGTTGATCAGCAGCCGGCGGATGGCGTCGCGCTGCGCCGTGAGCGTTGAGCAGTCATGCAGATCGGTCGTCGGGCCATGCAGATCGGTCGCCGGGCCATGCAGATCGGTTGTCGGGCCATGCAGGTGGGTCGTGGGGGACATCGCTCCTCCTGGGGGTCGGTGCACTGCTGACCTTGCGTTGGCGACGCTACGGACGGGATGTGACGAACGAAGCGGACGCACGGATCAGCCGCCGTCGGCAGGTTCCTCTGCGCCGGTCGCCTGGTCGCCCGCACTATTGCCGATGTCGCGCTCGCCCGGCACCGGATCCGGCTGGTGGCCTGGCGCATCTGCCACCCTCAGGACTGGGCCGTCGGACGGCTCGGGTGGACGTGGGGATTCCGAGTGCGGGGTGGGGGAGCTGCCCCGTGCCCCGTGGGGGCTGCGCCAGCTGATGTGCGGTGGCGAGCCCGGCGGACTGGAGGTGAGATCCCAGGTGCCGTGCTCCTTGAGGTAGTTGCATCGCGCGCACAGCCCCTGGCCGTTGTCGTAGCTGGTGGGCCCGCCCGCGGCGGCCGGAATGATGTGGTCGAGGTGGCGGATGCGGGCGTTGCACCACGGGGTGCGACAGGTCTCGTCGCGCCAGCGGATCATCCGCTTCAGGCCGACAGGGAATGCCCGGGCGGTGGATTCCATGGCGACCAGCTCCCCGGTGGAGGGATGGGTGTAAAGGCGGCGGAACACGCTGCTCACGTCGATGTCCGGGTGCTCCGGGACGGGGGAGGAGTTCTCCAGGTCGTCCAGATCTCCCCAGCTCTCCTCTCCTGGCGGAGCGGTGGTGACGGGAGTGTGGTCGTCAGGGCCGGGGCCGGAACGGGCGCCGGGACCGTCGTCGGAACCGCCGCCGGGGTAGGGGCCGTCGTCGGTGCTGCTCTGCCTTGGGCGGATGGTGCCCGGTGGCGACCCGTTGATCGTGTCGAGGAGGATGTGGGCGGGTACCGGGCCGTAGCCCTCGATACGCGCGACCTCGGTTTCGTCCTCGCCGCAGAGCAGGGCACGGTCCGTGATCACGATGCCCACGTCGAGCCGGATCCGAGAGGTGCTTGTCTGGGCGCCGGAGGACTGATTGCGGGGTGATACCCCGGCTGACGTGAGTTGTTCGGTGCCGTCGGATGCCTCCTGGCGCGTGAGCGGGGCGCCGAGGAGGCTGGAGACCAGGTGGTCTGCCTGCAGTGCCTGGTGGGGGACGCGCCTGCCGGCGTTCCGCTGAGATTCAGCTGACGTGGTCAGAACCTTCATCACGGCTGCGGCATCAAGCGCTCGCAGAGTCGCGCTGATGCGTGCCATGCCGTCGGCCAGGGGGTGCATCGTGACGTTCCGTGCGCGGGCTGCGCGCTCCGCGCGGGCGCGGGATGCGGAGGGATCCGCCTTCTGAGCGAGCTCGCGCACGAGCTGGGATGCCCTCCGTGTCCCCAAGCCGTCCAGACGGTGGTGGTTCTCGGCAATCCAGCCGTCCACCTCGGTGCAGGTGGCTGGGGCGGCACCGTCCAGGGTGCGTGAGATGGACTGGGCGGTCTGCTCGGTGATGCGGCCCGTCGCGAGATGGTCGAGGGTAGCCGGCATGTGCGTGACGAGACGGCGGGCAGAGCTCAGCGACAGCGACGAGGCATGCGGAGAGACGCGGCGAGCCATCGCCAGTTCGCTCGAGGTGCCGTGGCCCTGGTTCTTCTCCGGCACGTTGCGGGCGGCATCTGCGGCGCGGATCCGCTGCTCAGCAGTGACCTGCCAGATGGCATCCATGGCCGCGAGGCTGGAGCGGATCTGCTCGATGCCCGCCACCACCGCCAGCGCCTCCTCGGCAGAATCCGCTGTGGTGCGCACGACCGGATCCACCACTGCGTGGGTGCTCGTGAATGCGACGAGCGCATGGGAGAGGATCTGTGCGAGAACGTCGCGAGCCGCTCCACCCGCCGGAATGGCGACCGCGTGCTCCACGGCCCTTGTGAGCGCATCACGAATCACCGGCTCGGGGCCGGGATTCGATTCGCCCTGGGGCGTGCGCGAGGTATCCATGGCATCCATTCAAGGCATCCGCACTGACAAACGAAGCGCATCTGACGGTGGGGATTCGAAAACTGCTGGTCATGCCATGAAAATCCGCCCTGTGGATAACATGCGGATGGGGAGGAACTTCAATGCTCCATCCACATTGTGGTTGGGATTGTGGATGATCTGCCATTGTGGAGGAACCTCCAGAAGTGTGCGGGGACAGTTCGTCCGTGGCACCGACGACAACGGCGTCCCGTCGTTTCTTAGGCCGATCCCTCACCCCGCTCCCCGGTGTGCGGCCTTCTATGCGAGTGGACCCGTTTCCGGATGTCCGGTAACGGGTCCACTGCACTTCGACTGCTGCTGGAAGGTCGATCAGATCTCACGGTGGGTGGCTTCGGGGTCGCGTGGGCCCTCTGTCTCGGGGCTGCGCGCGGGGATCCAGGGATCTGTGTCCTCATCGACGGGGACGTCGCTGTTGACGAGCCGTGACTCGAGGGATTTTGAGAAGATCTCGACGGGATCGGAGGCGATCTCGATGGTGCCGTCGATGTCCTGCCATTCGCCGCCGTCGACGGAGAACTGGCCTGCGAACGTGGTGGTGAGGGTGATGTCGTACCAGCCCTCGTGGGAGTAAGTAGCGGTGACCTGCTCCGAGGGGAAGGGCTCGCCCGGCTTGGTGGTGGTGATGGTGTTCCCGTCTCCGAGGTCCCAGTGGTACTCGATCGGTACGGCGCGCACCTGGACGGGCACGCCGAGCAGTTCGGTGTCGAGGGTCTGTGCTTCGGGGTTCGTGTGCAGGACATTGACCATGTTCACTGGCAGCCACCCCTCCTCCGGCCCGGCGTTGGCGGCCAGGGGCTGCACGGGGAGTTCGGCGAAGTCGCGCTGGGTCACTGTGATCACTACCGGCTCGCCCGCAGGTGAGAGAGCGTTGGCAGGGGTTGGGGTGCTCGGGGTGACGCAGGAGTAGCCGTTCCTGGTATCGGTCCCGGTGCGGAGATTGCGGGTGATGGATTCGACAGTCACCTGGTCGGCGCTAGCACTCTGGTCGGGCCTGGCGCGTGCGATGACCTCGCCGCCAATAATCGTGTAGTCCGGGGCAGCTGCGCAGGTGCCCCGGGCAGCGACACAGTTCTGATTGCCGTTGACGTAATCACCGCAGGTGTATTCGCCATGGGCGGCCGCTGGACGACTGAAGGTGAACTCCTTGAGGGCCTGGGCGGGGGTTCCAACTGCATGTTGCCCTGTTTGTTGTGAGCCGCTTGGGCTACTTTTGTCGCGACGTCGTCCTCCGTGGGACTGCTGATCCAGAGTGGACCAGTCCATTACAAACTCTTTGTCGCTTGCGTGCGCGTTTGGGTCGGGCTTATGTGATTCTTTCGGCTCGCGAGGTGGGTCGTCCCCGCGGGCGGGCGTGAAGGCTAACGTGAACGCCATCAATGCGATAATGATTGCAAGTGCTAGATGAAACCTGAAGGAAGTGGGGCGAGGCCTCTTAGTTATATGCTGAAACATCAAGTTGCATTCCCTCCACGACCCAATGATCCTTGTCCCAGTTTAATCCTCCGATTGCGGTCATTTTGGTCTCCTTTGGGTCTTGCGAGCCGGACGCAGCAGTTTCTGCAACGATGAACCCGTACCCAACCTCAATGGCATAATTCTCCGATTCCTGACTCTCGATCAAAGTGTCATGAATGCTTTGCGAGGGCCAAAGTTCATCTTTGCCTTCCATGGTTGAGATCTGTTCGTCCAACTCTTGGCACTGTTCGCAGGTGGGTGAATGTAGGTGCGTGAGGGGGGCTGGGTCTCCGCTGGTGTGGGCCCAGTACACGACCGCGATGTAATACCGGAACGCCTGCTCCGCACCCTCCGGGGTGTTCTGGTCCATGCCGGGGTAGTCGGCGGGGTCGGGTGCGGGGATGTCAGGGGCGGCTGCGGTCGCGTCGCCGCCCCCGTCGCTCGCCTCGTTGCGATCGCCATCGGTCGAACCGCCGCCGTCGCTGGGGGCGTCCCCGCCGCCGTCGCTGCCGCCCACGGAGACGCTAGGCGGCGGTGTGGTCACGGTGCCGTTCTCACCGTCATCACCGCACGCCGCGAGGCCGAACGTGAGGGCTGCTGCGGCTGCTGAGGCCAGGATCCGACGATGCATGAGGAGCCTTCCGGGAGAACTGCTGTCACCCGGCACAGTAACGACGGCCCCACCGCGCAGCCACCCCTCCCGCGAATTGTGGACAGCGCGACCGGCCGACGGGGAGCCGAGCCGACGACAGGCGAGAGCCCTCACGCTTCGCCCAAGACCCGCTCTACGAAGTCGGCGGTCTCCATCGGATCCAGCACCACTGCGGGGTGCGGGCCCGCGGCATTCCATGCGGAGCGCCAGTCCTCCGCCTTCGACGACGACATGGCCCCACCCGCCACCAGCACGAGGTTCCCCTCCCGCAGGTGAGTGACCAGTCCCGAGTCGGCCAGCAGCCACACTCCGGACAGGCCGTGCTCGGCCGCGGCGTGCTCCAGTTCGCGCGCCTGACCGGCGGCGAAGCACAGGCCCGCGTCGTCGCCGACGTTCACCACCAGCAGTCCGTCGCGCTCCAGGTGAGGAAGAGCCTCCGTGTAGAAGTCCCGCGTGGCCAGGTGCGCCGGTGACTCCTCGCCGGAGAACACGTCCAGCACGATCGCATCGAACCGCGCCTGCGCCATCTCGGCGAGAGACTCGCGCGCATCGCCGATCACCACGTCCAGCTGCGTGCCCGCTGGTAGTGGCAGGGCGCCTGTGACCAGCGTGGGAAGCTCCCGCTCGATCTCCACCACCGTCTGCGGCGATCCGGGACGAGTCGCCTGTACGTACCGGGGCAGGGTCAGAGCTCCGGCGCCCAGGTGCAGGACTCGGACCGGCTCCCCGACGGGCCGGAACGCATCCAGGACGTTCGCGATGCGCCTGAGGTACTCATGCACCACCCGCGTGGGATCGGCGAGGTCGACATGGGACTGGTCGATGCCGCCGATCTGCAGCACCCAGCCCTCGTCCACCTCGTCGGCCACGATCCAGGCCTCCTGGCCGGAATGGCTGAGCCGGGCCGAGCGGCGGGCGGAGAAGGGGGCATCAGGAGCGTTCACACGCCCCATTGTCGCGCGGCCCGATCAGGCGCCGGTCGGCGCGGCCCGATCAAGCTCGCCGGTCGGAGCGGCCCGATCGAGCGCACTGGCCGCCGATCGAGCGTGCTGGCCGCCGATCGAGCGCATCGGCGGGGGCGCTGCCGGATGCTTCACCGCCGGCGAGTGGCTCCTGGAAGGCAGCGACTCGCTCCACTCGGTACGGCGCTCCTGATCGACGGTCCCCTCAGTTCTCCTGCTGGATGATCGCGATCTTCTGCCACACCTTGCGGGCCATGTCCGAGGTGAGGGTCTCGATGCCCTCGACAGCATCCAGCACGTCCCCGTCGGTGGTGTCCTCGGCGAACAGGGCGGCGCTCTTGCCCACCAGGGACAGCATCTCGGTGCAGAAGCCCAGGTAGCGGGTGAGCTCGGCGCGGCTCATGCCCAGGCCGCCGTCCTCGCGGGAGGAGCGCTCCAGGCGCTCGGGCACCTTGGTGAGCTGGTGCATGTCGATCACGTGAGCGAGGGAGCGCAGCCGGTGCAGGATCCGCAGCACCCGCGCGCGCTCCATCCGCTCGGGCACCGTGAACAGGAAGAACACGGCGATCCCGCCGAACACCAGATCGTTGATGATGGTCTCGATCAGGGGCAGCAGATCCACCGGGGCCAGGGCTCCCGGCGTCTCGGCCACGTCGATCGCGGCCAGCGTCACCGCACCGCCCAGGGACGCCACCACCACGATCATCGCGATGCGGGACAGCAGCCTCGCCAGCCGCACCCGACGACGGCTGGTGCCCGAGCCCGCGTTGACCTCGTCCACCAGCGCCACCACCTCCCCGCACACCTCCCACAGTCCGCGGTCGGGGAAGCGGGAGGCGATCCGACGCTGCAGCACCTCGGCGGAGCGGCGCACCGCACCGCCGTCCAGGTGCTGGTAGCGACTGGAGTCGGGCGGGCCGTCGTCGTGATCGTCGGGCCGAGGCGGGACTGTGTCGAGTCGAGGCACCTGGGGAGCCTATACGGCAGATGCCGTGCCCGGTGACGGGTGCGGGGGCGGGCCGCTCATGACTCCCTCTCAGGTGCTCACTGGTAGGAGACCATGACCGGGGTCGGCTCGACCTTGAAGGTCTGCTCGGCATCCAGCATCGGGATGTCCTCATCGTAGAAGTTCTTCCACGCCAGGTGGATCCCCTCGGGCAGATCCTGCTTGAGCGCCTCCCAGGTGGCGGTCTTCGACCCCTGATCGCCCTGCCCGTCCGCGTGCAGGATGATCGCCAGTTCGTCGAAGGAGGTGTCCAGGTCCTGCCGGTTGCGGATCATGGAATGGCGGAACTGGTGCAGCACCAGGATCTTCTGCGGCAGGTCGTTGCTGCGGGTCAGGTCGGCCAGCCACGCGGAGACCTCGTTGATCTCCGCGGCCTCCACGGAGCCGATCTGCTTCAGGTGCACCTGATCGGGCTTGAGCCGCCACTCCGGGTCCAGGGCCAGGCCCACGTGGGGCTCCAGCAGCAGCTCCTCGTACAGCTTGGCCTGCTCCAGGAAGTGGGTGCGGCCCGGCTGCAGGTCCAGCAGGGCGAACATGCCGTTCTCCGCGGCGGCATCCACGTAGGGACGCAGATGGTCGATGGTGGAGACGTTGGAGTACTGGCCGTCGCGTCCGGCGCTCGAGGAGGCGATGGTGGCGATGATCTCGAAGGACGGCACCACTACGTCCTCGGTCAGCTCGCGGTAGGGGGCGGCGTGCTCCTCGGCGCGCGTCACCGACTCCTCGGGTCCCTGCTCGCCGAGCACTCCGAGCACCGGGGACCCCGGGTGCCCGTACAGGGCGATGATCCGCTTGCCGGGCAGCACCAGCTGGCCGCCCCCCGGCACCTGCGGCTGGGTGCGCGCCATCTCCACGCGCTCGGCGAACTGCTCGCCGAACTCCGGGCCCAGGGCGAGCACCGGGCCACCGGCTGCGGTGACCGCCTCCACCGACTCCGCCGAGACGCGCGGGTCAGGGTGCGGCAGCTCGGTCACCGTCGCGCCGGCCGCCAGTGCCGCGGCCAGGGCGCCGACGGGCACCTCGGCCCCGGCGGCCGCGAGCGCCACCGGGGCGGAGTCTCCGGCGGGGGGCTCGACATCGGGCAACCTCCGCTCGCCGTCGAGCTCCTGGCCGGGCAGTGGGTCCTCGCCGATGGTCAGCAGCACGCCGGCCCCGGGCTCGAGGCCGCGCAGCTCAGCGGGAAGGTCCTCGGCCGCAATCGGCCGACGCTCGGTGAAGTCGTGACGAGTCGACTCCGACAGCTTGTCGGGGTCGCTGCTGCCGCGCACCACGTCCACGCCGTCCAGCTCGATCTCCCCGAAGGCCAGGGCTGCCTCGGCGGCGAGGGAGGCCAGGGTCTCGGCGACGGCGGAGGCGTCCCCCACCAGCAGCGGCACGCCCATGGCGATCGCGGCGGAGGCGGCCGGGGCGAGCACAGAGGCGTCCTCGTTCGCGGCGACCACGGCCACGGGGGAGGAGGTGAAGGAGGCAGCGGTCACCGCATTGGCGTCAGGGGCAAGCACCCCCGCCGTCTCGGCGGAGCGCTGGACGGCGTCGGGGTCGCTCTCCTGGCCGCCGTCGCCGGCCGAGCTCTCGGAATCACCATCGCACGCGGCGAGCACGCCACCGGCCAGGGGCAGAGCGATCGCGGACTGCAGCAGGCGACGACGCGGCAGGGTGCGGCGCGGGACGGGACCGGGGGAGTCGGGTCGGGCGGACTGCAGGCGGCGGATCGAAGGGTTCACGCCTTCCATGATCCATGAGATCGGCGAGCTGGTGCGGGGCCGCGCCGGGAGGACACCGACCGGTCGGGCCCCGGCGTGTCCCAATGCACGCGGCCCGGTGCGAGGTGGTGGTGGATGGAGCCGTGAACGGCGAGCAACAGCCCGCCCGCGGGCGCAGGCTCTTCGACCGCGAGATCGCGGCCCGCGCCGAGGAGCTGGCCCAGCTTAAGCGCAGCGCCTGGCGGATCGAGGCGGGCCTGATCGGCGACGACGGACGTGTCCGTGATCACGCCCTGCATACGGGAATAGGTGCCCATGCGCGGAGGTTGAGCCATGTGTACTCAAGTTCAGTGCGTCGCAGATTGACAAGGAACGGCTCGCGATCTCTACTTGAGTCGCTATCACTCAGTCTCCCCGCCGATCCCGGCGGATGCATGAACCACACGCGACCAGAAGGTCGCAGGAAGGCAGGCACACATGTCCCGTGTCGTCGGTATCGACCTCGGAACCACGAACTCCTGCGTCGCCGTCCTCGAGGGCGGCCAGCCCACCGTCATCGCCAACGCCGAGGGCGCCCGCACCACCCCGTCGGTGGTCGCGTTCTCCAAGCAGGGCGAGGTCCTCGTGGGTGAGGTGGCCAAGCGCCAGGCCGTCACCAACGTCGACCGCACCATCTCCTCCGTCAAGCGTCACATGGGCACCGACTGGACCGCCCAGATCGACGACAAGGCCTACACCCCGCAGGAGATCTCCGCCCGCATCCTGGGCAAGCTGAAGAAGGACGCCGAGAGCTACCTCGGCGAGACCGTCACCGACGCCGTGATCACGGTCCCCGCCTACTTCAGCGACTCCGAGCGCCAGGCCACCAAGGACGCCGGCACCATCGCCGGCCTCAACGTGCTGCGCATCATCAACGAGCCCACCGCCGCGGCCCTCGCCTACGGCCTGGAGAAGGGCAAGGACGATGAGCAGATCCTGGTGTTCGACCTCGGCGGCGGCACCTTCGACGTCTCCCTGCTCGAGGTGAGCAAGGACGAGGACGGCTCCACCATCCAGGTCCAGGCCACCGCGGGCGACAACCGCCTGGGTGGCGACGACTGGGACCAGAAGATCGTGGACTGGCTGATCTCCCAGGTCAAGAACAAGGACGGCGTGGACCTCTCCAAGGACCGCATCGCCCTGCAGCGCCTCAAGGAGGCCGCCGAGCAGGCCAAGAAGGAGCTCAGCTCCTCCACCTCCGCCTCGATCTCGCTGCAGTACCTGTCGATGACCGAGAACGGCCCGCTGCACCTGGACGAGAAGCTCACCCGCGCCCAGTTCGAGGACATGACCTCGGATCTGCTCGAGCGCACCAAGGCCCCGTTCCACCAGGTGATCAAGGACGCCGGGATCTCCCTGTCTGAGATCGACCACGTGGTGATGGTGGGCGGCTCCACCCGCATGCCGGCCGTCACCGAGGTCGTCAAGGAGCTCACCGGCGGCAAGGAGCCCAACAAGGGCGTCAACCCCGACGAGGTCGTGGCCGTGGGCGCTGCCCTGCAGGCCGCGGTGATCAAGGGCGAGCGCAAGGACGTCCTGCTCATGGACGTCACCCCGCTGTCCCTGGGCATCGAGACCAAGGGCGGTGTGATGACCAAGCTCATCGAGCGCAACGCGGCCATCCCCACCAAGACCTCCGAGGTGTTCTCCACCGCCGAGGACAACCAGCCCTCCGTCGCCATCCAGGTGTTCCAGGGCGAGCGCCAGTTCACCCGCGACAACAAGCTGCTCGGCACCTTCGAGCTGACCGGCATCGCCCCGGCCCCCCGCGGCATGCCCCAGATCGAGGTCACCTTCGACATCGACTCCAACGGCATCGTGCACGTGACCGCGAAGGACCGCGGCACCGGCAACGAGCAGTCCATCCAGATCACCGGCGGCTCGGCCCTGTCCGACGAGGACATCGACCGCATGGTGAAGGACGCCGAGGCCCACGCCGCCGAGGACGCCGAGCGTCGCAAGAACGCCGACGCCCGCAACACCCTCGAGCAGCTCGTCTACCAGGGCGAGAAGCTGATCAAGGACAACGGCGAGAAGATCTCCGACGCCGACCGCACCAAGGCCGAGGACTCCATCAAGGAGGCCAAGGACACCCTGGCCAAGGAGGACGCCTCCACCGAGGACCTCGAGGCCAAGCGGGACGCGCTGAACGAGGCCCTGCAGACCGTGGGCACCGCCATCTACTCGCAGCAGGAGGGCGCCCAGGGTGCCCCCGGCGCCGACGGCACCCCGGGCGAGCAGCCCGCCGGTGACGCCTCCTCCGACGAGGACGTGGTCGACGCCGAGATCGTGGACGAGGACGAGGAGAACAAGTGATGAACGAGGACCGGAGCACTCCCGACGACGCACAGCGCCCTGAGGGCGAGCCGAGGTTCTCGTTCACCGACAAGCGCAAGGTGGACCCGACGGACGGCAGCGTCCGCCCGTCGGGCCCCGCCCCCGCGCAGGACGGCTCGGCCGAGCAGGCCCCGCAGGGCGAGAGCCCGGCGGATGCCTCGGCAGCCCCCGTCGACCCGATCGACGCGGAGGCCGCGAAGCTCTACGAGCAGGCTGCCCAGGGCGAGCCGGAGCAGGGCGAGCAGCCCGCCGGCGCGTCCCCGGAGCAGGCCCGCATCAGCGAGCTCGAGCAGGAGGTCGACCGTCTGGGCGAGCAGCTCAAGCGGGACCAGGCCGAGTACGTCAACTCCCGTCGGCGCATCGAGGCCGCAGCCGAGACCGGCAAGGATGCGGCCGTGGGCCGCGTCCTGGCCTCGCTGATCGGCGTGCTGGACGACGTGGAGCTGGGGCGCCAGCACGGCGACATCGCCGAGGGCACCCCGTTCCACTCGATCACCCAGAAGCTCGAGGAGGTGCTGGCCGGCCACGGTCTGCACCGCTTCGGGGCGGTGGGGGAGACCTTCGACCCCACCCTGCACGAGGCACTCATGCACGAGCAGGACGACGAGGCCGACGAGGCCACGATCTCCCTGGTGGTGCAGCCCGGCTACCGCATGCACGAGCGCGTGCTGCGGCCGGCCCGCGTGGGGACCCGCGGACCCGCCTGATCCTCAGGCCCCGTAGGACCAGCAGTTCCAGCAGTGCCTT
>NZ_JAMBDS010000048.1:0-24022 GCF_025143785.1 Brachybacterium sp. p3-SID1565 | reverse complement strand
CCGCGGCCGCGCGGGGGGGTCCCCCCCCCCCCCCCCCCCGTCGTGGATGGAACTGATCAGGCCTTCGCGACCGACACCGTCACCGACCCTCCGGCGACCTTCTCGGCCGCCGCGTGCGCGCCCTCGGCAGGAGCAGCGGGCACCTGGACGTCCACGGCCAGCACCTCGCCGGCGACCAGCTCCTGATGGGCGGCCACGGCCTCGACCACGGCCTGATCGCCGTCCACGGTGAGGCGGATGCGGTCCGAGACGTCGAAGCCGGCGTCGCGGCGGGCCGCCTGGATGGCGCGCACCACGTCGCGGGCCGTGCCTTCGGCCTCCAGCTCCGGGGTGACCCGGGTGTCCAGCACCAGGAAGTCACCGCCGCGCAGCACGCCCACGGCCCGGCCCTCCAGCGCTGCGGACTCCCCCGCCACCAGGTCCAGCGTGTACTCGCCATCGACAAGTTCCAGGCCGCCGGCGGTGACGGTGCCGTCGCCTGCCACGGACCAGTCGCCGGACTTGGCACCCTTGATGACCTGCTGCACCTGCTTGCCCAGGCGGGGTCCTGCGGCGCGGGCGTTCACGCTCAGGCGCTGCTCCACGCCCATGCCCTGGGCCTCCTCACTGGCGACGTCCAGCAGGCGCACTGCCTTGACGTTCAGCTCATCGCGCAGGATGCCGGCGAAGGGCTCCAGAGCGGCCGGCTCGGCGTGCACCACGGTCAGCTCCGCCAGCGGCAGGCGGGCCCGCAGGCCCTCCTTCTTCCGCAGGGCGTTGCCGGCGCTGGCCACGGCGCGCACGTCGTCCATGAAGGCGATCAGTGCATCCGCCTTCTCCCCGGCGGGGAACAGCGAGTCGTCGGGCCAGTCGGTCAGGTGCACGGAGCGGCCGCCGGTGAGCTGCTGCCAGATCTCCTCGGTGACCATGGGCAGCAGCGGCGCCGCCACCCGGCACAGCGTCTCCAGGCAGGTGGAGAGCACGTCGATCGCGGTCTCGTCGCCCTCCCAGAAACGGTCGCGGGAGCGGCGCACGTACCAGTTGGTGAGCATGTCCAGGTAGGACTGGATGGACGCGGCGGCATCGGCGATCGCCAGCTCGCTCATCTGCTCGCGCACCTCGCGCACCAGGCGCCCGGTGCGGGCCAGCAGGTAGCGGTCCATGACGTCGTCGGACTCGTAGCGAGCCTGGCCGCGATACCCGGTGGGGCGGCCGGTTGCATCCTTGGCACCGGCGGCGTTGGCGTACATGCCCAGGAAGTACCAGACGTTCCACAGCGGCAGCACCGTCTGCCGCACGGCGTCGCGGATCTGCGGCTCGGCCACCACCAGGTTGCCCCCGCGCAGGATCGGCGAGCTCATCAGGTACCAGCGCATGGCATCGGCGCCGTACTTCTCGAACATCTCCCGCACATCGGGGTAGTTGCGGCGCGACTTCGACATCTTCTCGCCGTCGTCGCCCAGCACGATGCCGTGGCAGATCACGCTGGAGAACGCGGGCCGGTCGAACAGGGACGTGGCCAGCACGTGCATCACGTAGAACCAGCCGCGGGTCTGCCCGATGTACTCCACGATGAAGTCGGCCGGGTTGTGGGACTCGAACCAGTCGGTGTTCTCAAAGGGGTAGTGCACCTGCGCGAACGGCATGGACCCGGAGTCGAACCACACGTCGAACACGTCGGTGACACGGCGCATCGCGGAGCGTCCGGTGGGGTCATCGGGGTTGGGGTGGGTGAGCTCGTCGATGTAGGGGCGGTGCAGGTTCACCTCACCGTTCTCGTCCACCGGGAGTCGCCCGAAAGCCTCCTCCAGCTCCGCGAGCGACCCGTACACCTCGATGCGCGGGTGGTTCGGATCATCGCTCTTCCACACCGGGATCGGGGAGCCCCAGTAGCGGTTGCGGGAGATCGCCCAGTCGCGCGAGCCCTCCAGCCACTTGCCGAACTGGCCGTGCTTGACGTTGCCGGGCACCCAGGTGATCTGCTCGTTCAGGCGCAGCAGGTCCTCGTGCATGTCGGCGACCTTGATGAACCAGGAGCCCACGGCCTTGTAGATCAGGGGGTTCCGGCAGCGCCAGCAGTGCGGGTAGGAGTGCTCATAGCTGGCCTCGCGCAGCAGGCGGCCATCGGCCTTGAGCGTGCGGATGATGGGCCGGTTGGCCTCGAACACCTGCACCCCGGCGATGGCATCCAGGGCCGTGCCGCGGAACAGGTCGAGGAACTGGGCGCCCTCGTCGACCGAGACGATCACCGGGATCCCGTAGGAGGCGTTGACCTTCTGGTCCTCCTCACCGTAGGCGGTGGCCTGGTGGACCACGCCGGTGCCGTCCTCGGTGGAGACGTAGTCCGCCACGGTCACGATCCAGGCGTTCTCGGTGCCCCAGCGCTCACGGTCCTCGGAGTACACGTCCCACAGCGGCTGGTAGGTCACGTACTCGAGCTCCGCACCGGCGAAGCTGCGCTCCTCGACCGCGGCCTGGGCGGCCTCGGCGTCGGCGTAGCCCAGCAGGCTCGCATGCGCGGCCAGCAGTTCGGCGGCCAGCAGATAGCGGGCCTCACCGGCGGCGGCGCCGTCGGCCGCGCCCTCGGGGCCGGCCGGGACCACCACGTAGGTGACCTCGGGACCGACGGCCAGGGAGAAGTTGGTGGGCAGGGTCCACGGGGTGGTGGTCCAGGCAATCGCCCGCACGCCCTCGATGCCCAGCTGGGCGGCCTTGTCCCCGGTGAAGGGGAAGGTGACGGTGACCGAGGGGTCCTGCCGCATCTGGTAGACGTCGTCGTCCATGCGCAGCTCGTGGGAGCTGAGCGGGGTCTGGTCCTTCCAGCAGTACGGCAGCACTGAGTAGCCCTCGTAGGCGCGGTCGCGGTCGTACAGGGTCTTGAACGCCCACAGCACGGACTCCATGAAGGAGGCATCCAGGGTCTTGTAATCGTTCTCGAAGTCCACCCAGCGGGCCTGCCGCTCGACGTACTCCTCCCAGTCCTTGGTGTACTTCAGCACCGAGGCCTCGGCGGCGGCGTTGAACTGGCCAACCCCCATCTGCTCGATCTCGTGCTTCTCGGTCATGCCGAGCTCTCGCATGGCCTCCAGCTCCGCGGGCAGACCGTGGGTGTCCCAGCCGAAGCGGCGGTCCACCTTCTGGCCGCACATGGTGCGGAAGCGCGGCACCACGTCCTTGACGAAGCCAGTCAGCAG
Source organism: Brachybacterium sp. p3-SID1565 (assembly GCF_025143785.1). Taxonomy (NCBI): domain Bacteria; kingdom Bacillati; phylum Actinomycetota; class Actinomycetes; order Micrococcales; family Dermabacteraceae; genus Brachybacterium; species Brachybacterium sp. p3-SID1565. The sequence continues at coordinate 20,849 of NZ_JAMBDS010000048.1, read as the reverse complement.
GTGCCCGTAGTGCGGCAGGCCGTTGGCGAAGGGCGGGCCGTCGTAGAACACGTACTCGTCGGCGCCGTCGCGCTGGGCGATGGAGGTGCGGAAGGTGTCGTCCTGACGCCAGAACGCGAGGATGCGCTCCTCGAGCTCGGGCAGGTTCGGGGAGAGGACGAGGGCGGCTCCGGTGACCGGGTAGACCATGGGGGACCTTCCAGAGGGTGGCGGACTGCGGCTGTGCTGCCCGAGGACGCCGCCGCTGCCCCTGCGGGCGCGGCCTGCGCGGTACCACCTCGGTTGACCCTCTCGCCAGCGGGCCGGCGCGGGGGATCCCCTTGTTCCTCAGCTGTGACGGGCTGGTCCCGGCGGGTTCTACTGGGCCGACTCCCCCGCTGCGACTCGGCGCCGAGGTGGGGGTGGCGGCTGTTCTTCCCGCGGCTCACCGGTGATGGCCGGGTCGATGCCGATGCGATCAGTGTAGCCAGGCACCGGCGGTGCGCGTAAGCGGGTGATCAGTGCTGGAGCGTGGCGTCGGCCTCATCCGTGTAACGGCGCTCACGCGGCTGAACGGGTCCTGTCACGTCACCGGGTGGCCGTGACATCCTGGGTGGTGCATCGGGCCCGAACCGTCGGTCCGCGCCATTGATCCACCCGAGGAGCGAGCATGTCCCTGTTCGGAGAACCGTTCACCGCCAAGTGCTTGAAGTCCGGCATCACGGTCGAGGTCGCGGAGGGCCAATCGCTGCTGCAGGCCCTGCTGGACGCGGGCATCTCCATGGACTACTCCTGCGAGGGCGGCGTGTGCGGCACCTGCATGGTCCCACTGGTCAGCGGCGAGGTGGAGCACCTGGACGAGTTCCTCATGGACGACGAGAAGGACTCCAACATGATCACCTGCGTCTCGCGCGGGGAGGGCGAGATCGAGATCGACGTCTGAGAACCGGTTCCTCAGAGCCGGGGACCGGCCACCGTCCAGCTGAGCACCACCAGGCCGAGCGCGCCGACGGCGGCGGCGATCATCAGCGGGATCGGCAGTGAGGGCCCGGCGATCAGCACGGCCAGCAGCAGCAGGGCCGCGATGCTGAGCATCACGGCGAACAGCACCGGACGGCCCACGGCAGGCTTCCGCGGGAAGCGGTGGGGGGAGGCGGTGCCTCGATCATGATCGGTGGTCGTGGTCATGCCCGCTCCTCCCATGAGAGTCCATCGCGGCGGGATCCCGCCGGGCGTTGACTCCATGGTTCCGCGGATCACGGCGCGCTGCATCCCGCCATGGGTGTACTCGACCCTGACTTTGGTATGAGATCGGTCAGGGTTCGCCCCGGACGGCACCCTCGATGGTCATGTCCTCCTCCAGGGCCTGCTCCTCACGCCGGGTGCGGTCCTCGCGCTGCTCCTCCAGCTCCCGCTCGGCGCGCTCCTCGGGCTCGGCCCCTTCCCCGTGCTCGCCCTCGCGCGCGTCCTGGGCGGCCAGAGCCGCGAAGGCACCTCCGGCCGCGATGAGCTCCTCGTAGGTGCCGCGCTCGACGATGTCGCCCTTGTTCAGCACCACGATCTGGTCGGCGTGGCGCACGGTGGAGAGGCGGTGGGCGATCGAGACGGTGGTGCGGCCGCGCGCCACGGCATCCAGCGCGCCGCTCATGGCCCGCTCGGTGGCCACGTCCAGGGCGGATGTGGCCTCGTCCAGCAGCAGTACCGGGGGGTCCCGCAGGATGGTGCGGGCCAGCGCCAGGCGCTGCTTCTCCCCACCGGAGAAGCGGTAGCCGCGCTCGCCCACCACGGTGCCGTAGCCTTCGGGCAGGGCCGCGATGTGGTCGTGGATCTGGGCGATCCGGCAGGCGGCGATCAGGTCCTCGTCGGTCGCGTCGGGCCGGGCGAACCGCAGGTTGTCCGCGATGGTGGCGTGCAGCAGGTACGTCTCCTGGGTGACCACGCCCAGGCACGCGGCCAGGGACTCCATGGCCACCTCGCGCAGGTCGTGCCCGTCCAGGGTGATGCGCCCGCCGGTGGGGTCGTAGAGCCGGGCCATCAGATAGCCGGTGGAGGTCTTCCCGGAGCCGGTGGCACCCACCAGGGCGGTGTGCCTGCCCGCCGGGACCACCAGGTCGATGCCGTGCAGGGTGGGCTCGTCGGCGCCGGGGTAGGTGAAGTCCACGTCCTCGAAGCGGATCTCGCCGCGCACCTGCTCGGGGTCCAGCGCGCGGGCGCCGGGGGCGTCGTCGATGGTGATCGGGGCATCCAGGTACTCGAACACCCGGGTGAACAGGGCCAGCGAGCTGTTGACCTGGGTGGCCACCCGCAGCAGCCCGTTCACCTGGGGGAACAGACCGGTCTGCAGGGAGATGAAGGCGACCAGGGTGCCGATGGTGACCCCGGTCCCGCCCACGCCGCCGAGGGTGCCGGGCTCATCGGCGGTGAACAGAAGGTACCCGCCCAGCAGGTAGGTGAGCGCGGGGAAGATCGCCATCAGCGTGCTGAACACGGCCATGTGCCAGCGGCCGGCCATCTCGGAGCGGATCTCGAGGTCCGCCAGGCCCCGGGAGTCCACGGCGAAGCTCTCGGTCAGGGCGCGGGTGCGGCCCATGGTGGTGCCCAACAGGATCCCGGAGACGGACAGCGACTCCTGGATCCCGGCGGAGAGGTCTGCGGCCTTCTCCTGGCGGGCCTTGACGATCTCGCGGCGCCGACGGCCCACGCGACGGTTCATCCACACCGCGAACGGCATGGAGATCAAGGAGAACAGCGTCAGCCGCCAGTCCAGGGCCACCATCGCCACCAGGGCCATCACGATGCCTGCGGCGCTGGAGACGATCTGGGTCATCACGTTGGTGACCACGGCCTGCATGGACCCGATGTCGGAGAAGATGCGGGACTGGATCTCACCGGTGCGGGTGCGGGTGAAGAAGCCGAGCCCCATCCGCTGCAGGTGCCCGTACACGGCGACCCGCAGGTCGTGCATGACGGCCTGGCCCACGCGGGTGGACAGCATCGACTGGGTGACCCCGAGGGCGCTGGAGACCACGGTGACGGCGATCAGTCCGCCGACGCACCAGGCCAGCAGGTCCATGCGCTGCTCGGGCAGGGCCACGTCCACGATCTCGCGCACCAGGAACGGGGAGATCACCCCGGCGGCGGCGCCCACGGCGATCAGCAGCAGCACTGCAGCGATGGTGCCGCGGTACGGGGTGAACAGCCGCATCACGCGGCGGGTGTCGGGCTTCTGGCCGGGCGGCAGGGTGATCTCGGGCATCCCGTGGTGCCCTCTCCCGCCGCCTCCGCGGCCGCCCCCGCCGGGGCCTTCGGCCATCACACGCCCTTCCCGCGGGCCACCGCGTGGGCGGCGGCCTGCGCGAGGGGGCGCACCGTGACGAGATCCAGGTTCACGTGGTGCGGGGCGTTCAGGGCGTAGGAGATGACGTCGGCGCAGTCCTCGGCGGTCAGCGGCTTCTGAACGCCCTCGTACACCTTGTCGGCAGCGGCCTGGTCGCCCAGGCGGGTGAGGGAGAACTCCTCGGTGTGCACCATGCCGGGGGCGATCTCGATGACCCGCACCTTCTCCCCGTTCAGCTCCAGGCGCAGGGCGCGGGCCAACATGTGCTCACCCGCCTTGGCGGCGTTGTACCCGGAGCCGCCCGGGTAGGCCTCGTGCGCGGCGACGGAGGTGACGAACAGGACGTCGCCGCGGCCGCTCTCCCGCAGGGCGGGCAGCAGGGCGCGGGTGACCCGCAGGGCCCCGAGCACGTTCATGTCGTACATGCCCTGCCACTTGGACAGGTCCGCCTCAGCGACCGGCTCCACCCCCAGGGCGCCGCCGGCCACGTGCACCACGGCATTGAGGGTCTCGCCGAACAGCTCCCGCGAACGCTCGGCCAGGCGGGCCACGGAGTCGTCGTCGGTGACGTCGACGCTCAGCACCTCACAGCCGGTCTGCTCCGCGAGCTGGGCGAGCTTCTCCTCGCGGCGGGCGACGGCCAGGACCCGCCAGCCGTCGGCGACGAGACGTACGGCGGTGGCACGGCCGATGCCGGAGGAGGCTCCGGTGACGACGGCGGTGAGGGGCGCAGCATCGGTCATGTGCCCAGCCTACGCGGGGGGCGCGCCCTCACTCCCCGGGGTAGGAGTCGATGTTCCAGTAGTTCCCGTCGTGGTCGAGGATCCCGGCGGTGCGGCCGCCATGCGGAGGCTCGCTGGGTTCGGCGGCCACGCGTCCACCGGCCTCGACGCCCCGGCGCAGGACCTCGTCGACCTGCTCGTCGGAGGGGACGACCAGGTTGCACACGGATGCGCCGGGCCGGAACCAGGGAGCGGTCTCCTCCTCGTCGCCGCGGACGGACCCGAGCATGAGCCCGCCGTGGTCCCGCCACTGGAACTGGGCGTGGTGCACGATCGTCGGGTCCTCGGGGTCGCGGAACACCAGCTTCTCGGTGAAGCCCAGTGCGGTGAGGAAGGCGATCGTGCGATCGGCGTCGGTGGAGCGGAGGCAGTGGTACAGCTGTGGTGTGGTCATGTGACCAGCATGCGCGCGGTCAGGGCACCTCGTCTTGGACGACGGGGAAGTCGTCGAGCATCTGGCTCGGCGTGACCCCGGCCAGCGCTCTCCATTCACGGTTCAGGTGGGGCTGATCGGCATACCCCACCCGGGCAGCGACTTCGGCGGCCTGCCACCCGGTCTTCAGCAGCTGCTGCGCCGCGTCGAACCGCGCCAGGCGCCGGGCCTGCGTGGGAGTCACGCCGAACTCGTGGCGGAACGTGGTGAGCAGCTGCCTGCGCGAGAGGCCCACCTCCCCCGCCACGTCCTTCACCCTGATCGCACCGGGGTGTGTTCCCAGGAGGTGCCAGGCTCGAGCGAGCTCGGGACGGATGCTGGCCCCTGCTGGATCGATGCGACGCAGCAGGTGCTCGTCCACCAGGCGGAACCGGTCGCGCCAGGGAATGTCCTGGAGTCGGCGCTGCAGGTCGGCCGGGATGCGGGAGTCGTCGTCGCCGTCCACGAGAACCTGAGCGAAGGCACCGGCCGGGGCCCCGAACAGGGCGCGCACCCCCAGGGGCGTCACCGACAGCTGGATCCCGTGCTGATGCCCGTGGGTGCGGATCAGGGACGGCCGGGTGTGCAGACCGGCCAGAAGCGTGTCGTATCGCGCCCGCTGCGCACCGTCGAGCCAGGAGCAGTCCAGGGGCTCGTCGAACGCGATGATCACGGTGATGTCCGTGGAGGGCAGCCCGTGGTGGGCGGCCTCCGGTGCGAGGCGGTAGTCGTACCCCACGCAGGAGCGAACGTACGGTGCCAGTGCCCCCGGGACACGATGCACGTAGGACGGCATGGACACACGCTAGCGGGCCACCTGCAGCTCTTCCACGGCCTGGCCCTTGTTCGCAGGTCACCACGGGACTAGGCTCGCGCGAGTGCTCGCATACCGGAGGATCGCCGCCGCATCCTTCCGGCAGTACTCCACGTACCGCATGGCCACGGCCGCCGGCGTGTTCACCAACACCATCTTCGGGTTCATCCGCGCCTCCATCATGCTGGCCGCGATCGGCACCGCCGGCGGGGAGCTCAGCGGCTACGACGCCCTGCAGGCCGCCACCTACGTGTGGCTGGGTCAGGCTCTGCTGGCCCCGATCGAGGTGTTCGGCACCCGCGAGCTCGCCCTGCGGATCCGGCAGGGCGACGTGGCGATCGACCTGCTGCGACCCGTGGACCTGCTGGGGCAGCTCTATGCCGCGAAGCTGGGCCGCTCGGCCTACCTGCTGCTGGCCCGCGGGGTCCCGCCGATGCTGATCGGGGCCGTCGTCACCGGGATCGCGCTGCCCCCCGATCCGCTGTCCTATCTGCTGGGGGCGGTCGCGGTGATGCTGGCGATCACGGTGGCGTTCCTGGCCGATGCGATGGTGAACCTGGCGGCGTTCTGGCTGGTGGAGAACCGGGGCCTGATCACGGTGTACACAGCAGTGATGAACCTGCTCTCGGGCTTCCTGATCCCGATCGTGTGGTTCCCGGACTGGCTGCTGGCCACCGCCCGCGCCACCCCGTTCCCCTCCATGGTCCAGACCCCGATCGACGCGCTGTCCGGGCGGGTAGCGCCGCTCGACGCACTGCCGCTGATCGGGGTGCAGGTGGTATGGGTCGTGGTGCTCGGCGGTGCGTCGGTGCTGATGCTGCGCGCCGGGGTGCGCTCACTGGAGGTGCAGGGTGGCTGAGACCTCGAGATCCCGGCCCTCCGAGCCGCGGGCGCACCGGCCCGTGTCCACCGCCCGCATGGTGCGCACCCTGTACGGGTCGCGCATCCGCTCCCAGGCCAGCTACCGCGCCAGCTTCGTCTCCGACCTGCTGGGGCAGGCCCTGATGGTGGGCGTGGAGTTCCTGGAGCTGTGGGTGATCCTGGCCAACGTGGGCACCCTGGGCGGGATGACACTGCCGCAGGTCGCGGTGGTGTACGGCCTGGGCTCCCTGGCCTTCGGGATCGCTGATCTGCTGCTGGGGGAGATCGACGGGCTCTCCACGTACATCAAGTCCGGGAAGCTGGAGACCCTGATGATCCGGCCCGTGCCGATGCTGCTGCAGATCTCCAGCCTGGACCTGTCCCTGCGGCGCATCGGGCGGATCCTGGTGGGCCTGGGCATGTACGTGGTGGCCCTCGGGATCGCCGGCTTCACCCCCACGGCAACCACCCTCGCGCTGGCGGTGATCGCCCCGCTGGCGAGCGCCGCGATCTTCGGCGCACTGCTGACGATGGCCGGTGCCATGCAGTTCTGGCTGATCGACGGCCGTGAGTTCGCCAACGCCTTCACCTACGGCGGCAACTACGTGGCCACCACCCCCGGTGCGGTGTTCGCCCTGCCCATGCGGGCCTTCTTCACCTTCGTGATCCCGGCGACCCTGGTGGCCTACGCCCCCACCCTCGTGCTGCTGGACCTGCCCGGGCCGATGCTGCTGCCGCAGTGGACCGGCTGGATGGGCGTGCCGGCGGCGATCCTCACCTGGGCCCTCGCCGCGCTGCTGTGGCGCGCGGGGATCCGCACGTACACAGGAGCAGGCGGATGAACGAGCACACCGACCCCGCGCAGCCGGGCGGGCCCTATCAGCCGAGCGCGCCCGATCAGCCGGCCGAGCCCGCCCCGTCGACGTCAGGTCCCGCCGTCGAGCTCTCGGCGCTGCGGCGCGACTACGTGGTGCGCGCCAAGGCCGACGGCTCCCGCCTGCGCCGCAGGCGCGTGGTGCGGGCGGTGGACGACATCACCCTCACCGTCGAGCGCGGTGAGGCAGTGGGCTTCGTGGGTGCCAACGGGGCCGGGAAGTCCACCACCATCAAGATGATGACCGGGATCCTGCAGCCCACCTCCGGGCAGGTGCGGGTGCTGGGCAGGCAGCCGGTGCCCGAGCGCCGGCTGCTGGCCCGCGAGATCGGGGTGGTGTTCGGGCAGCGCTCCCAGCTGTGGTGGGACCTGCCGCTGAGAGACTCCTACCGGATCCTGGCCGCCATGCATCGCCTCACCGACGCCGCCCGGGACGCCCGTCTGGAGCGCCTGGCCGAGGGGCTGGACCTGACTGCGTTCCTGGACCAGCCGGTGCGGCAGCTGTCCCTGGGTCAGCGGATGCGCGGCGAGGTCGCGGCCGCGCTGCTGCACTCCCCTGCGCTGGTGATCCTGGACGAGCCCACCATCGGCCTGGACATGGTCTCCAAGGAGGGACTGCGGCGATTCCTCCGCGAGGATCGGACAGAGCGCGGCACCACCCTGTTCCTCACCACCCACGACATGAGCGACGTGGAGCGCCTGTGCGAACGGATCGTGGTGGTGAACTCCGGCACCATCGCCTACGACGGGGCCCTGGCGGGGTTCCGCCAGAGCCTCGGGGCTCCCCGTGAACTGGTGGTCGATCTCGCCCAGCCGCGGCAGGTGCTGGAGCTGCCGGCCGGTGCCGAGCCGGCGGCCGTGGAGGCGGAGGGGATCCGCCACCGGATCCGCTTCCAGGGTGCGCGGCTGACCGTGCCCGCCCTGCTGTCGGCGATCGGCGCGCAGGCCGAGGTGCGGGACCTGTCCCTGGCCGAGCCCGCGATCGAGGATCTGGTGCGACAGATCTATGCCCGGGGCCCCGGTTCCGTAGAGTGAGCAGGTGGCGCTGTTGCGCCCGCCGAGAGAAGGAGCACGCCGTGGCACGTTCGTCCTTGTCCACCGGACGCATGATCTCCTACGCGTTCGACATGTCCCAGCGCGCCGTGGCCGGCGGATCCGGCACCGGTGAGATCACCAAGCGCACCAAGCGCGAGGAGCTGGTGCGGCACATGCTCGAGTACGTGCTGCGCGATCCGAAGGCCCGCTCCGCGTTCGGCGAGGTCATCCTGCGGTCCGAGGACGAGCTGAGCGCCTTCCGCACCTCCTCCCGCACCGGCAGTGAGCAGTTCGACCTGGAGGCATCGGTCGATGCCGATCCGGCTGCCCGCATCGCCATCGACATCACGGTGGACGGGCCCGTCGATGACGCTCAGGTGGGCGATGCCCTGGCGGCCCTGCCCACGCCGGAGAGCCGCCTGGTGCTGCTGATGCCCAAGCACCGCAAGAGCAGCCTCGAGGTGACCGACGAGCGCCTGATCCGCACCACCTGGGCGACGTTCACGAAGCGACTGGTCAAGAAGGACCCCAAGCGCGCGGAGTTCTGGCGGCTCATCGGTGAGCTCAGCGAGGACGCCCCCTCCACCTCGGTGTTCCGGGCCGGCTCCCCCCGCCGCCTGCTGGACCAGGACCTGGTCGCGGAGTTCCGCTCCCACCTGGACACCCTGCGCCTGGCCGCCGATGAGCTGTACGGGCGGCCAGTGCGGTTCAGCACCTCACGGCGCGGGCCCGGCGCCTGGCTGCAGGTCGGAGCCAGCGGCACCGGTCTGGGCCTCGAGTTCGACGCCGTCGAGGAGGGCTCGCCCGTGTGGCTGGTGGGCACGCGACCGCACCGCACCTTCGCCCTGAACATCGGGTCCCTGACCGACGACGAGACCCGCGACCGCGCCGAGCGCAGGCTGCGGGCGATCAGCTCCGGCGAGCGCTGGCGCAACGACGCGGCCTACGTGCCGAACCTGCCGGAGTTCATCGGCGAGCCCGCCTCGGTGGGCTTCGAGGAGGTGCGGGCCCTGCTGTGGGACGTGTTCGATCCCGATCTGCTGGCCGCCGCCGGGTTCCCCCTGGTGGCCCGCCGCCAGCCGGACCTGGAGGCGGACATGCTCGGCGTCCGGGTGTGCCGCGAGGGCGATCCCCGTGCGGGGACGTTCCTGGTGTCCGTGGGCGGTTCCAAGAACTGGAAGACCCTGCTGCCGCGGGTGACCCGCGAGTTCGACGGCCGTACCTACGTCATCCAGGCCGCCAAGGGCGACACCCCCGAGGACCTGGTCAGCGCGGTCCATGCGGCGCTGCTGTCCCTGGCCACCAAGCCCTGAACCAGCCTCGGGCCTCACCATACGAACGACGACCACGAGAAGGAGAGCCGCACATGCGCGGAGAGTTCAAGGTGCGCGGAGGCAAGCTGGTCTCCGTCGATGTCGAGGCCAACGACGAGAAGATCAGCACCGTCCACGTGTTCGGCGACTTCTTCCTGGAGCCCGATGAGGCCCTGGAGGACATCGGCGACGCGCTGACCGGCATGCCCGTCGAGGCCACTCCGGCCGAGCTGGCTGCTGCGATCACAGCGCGCCTCGACGCCCGCCCGGAGCCGGTGCAGATGATCGGCTTCGACGCCGAGGCGGTGGCGATCGCCGTGCGGCGGGCGCTCGGTCACGCGAGCAGCTGGGACGAGCTCACGTTCGAGGTGTTCGAGCCGGTGGTGATGGAGCCGGTGCTGCACGTGGCGCTCGACGAGGTGCTGCCGCTGGAGATGGTGGCCGGCCGCCGCGGCCCGATGTTCCGCATCTGGGACTGGGACTCCCCCCTGGTGGTGATCGGCTCCTACCAGTCGCTGCGCAACGAGATCGACGCCGAGGGCGCGGAGCGGCACCGCATCGGGGTGGTGCGGCGCATCACCGGCGGTGGCGCGATGTTCATGGAGCCCGGCAACTGCCTCACCTACTCCCTGGTGGTGCCCACCTCCCTGGTGGAGGGCCTCAGCTTCGAGCAGGCCTACGCCTACCTCGACGACTGGGTGATGGGCGCGCTCGCGGAGATCGGGGTCAACGCCCGGTACGTGCCGCTGAACGACATCGCCTCCGAGCAGGGCAAGATCGGCGGGGCCGCCCAGCGGCGCTTCGCCGGCGGTGTGCTGCTGCACCACGTGACCATGGCCTACGACATCGACGCCGACAAGATGGGTGAGGTGCTTCGGATCGGCCGGGAGAAGCTCTCGGACAAGGGCACCCGCAGCGCCAACAAGCGGGTGGACCCGATGCGGTCGCAGACGGGCCTTGCCCGCGAGCAGATCATCGATGGGTTCCTGCAGTACTTCCGCGGCCGCTACGACACCCGTCCCGCCACCTACACCGAGGAGGAGCTGGGCCGCGCACGCGAGCTGGTGGAGACCAAGTTCGGCACCGAGGAGTGGACCGCGCGGGTGCCGTGAGCACCTTCCTCATCACGTGTGCATCACCTGCGATGCACACATGCGCACCACTGTCGACCTCCCGCCCGGTAGCAGCCGTCCCCGCGTCATCACGGCAGACGATGTCGCGACCGCTCATTCCACCGTCAGCCCCAGCTGGGCATGCAGCCCCCGGTACACCCCGGTGCGCAGCTCGATCGCGTAGGGCTCCCAGTCAGGCATGTCCAGCTCCCGGGCCAGTGCGATCTCGGCCTCGATGTCATAGGGGACCCGCACGAACTGGATCCCGAAGGGGGCATCGGCGGCGTCGAGCCGTCCCTCCAGGATCACGTAGGACGCAGCGGTGTCGCCGTCCAGGGAGTTGCCCACGCTGCCGGTGTTCAACAGGGTGCGGCCCGAGCGGACCTCCAGATAGGCATCGTGGATGTCGCCGTACACCACCACTGTCGGCGAGAAGCCGCCGACTTCGCCGGGGCCCGACCCCAGCACCTCCCGGTCCCGGGTGAAGGGGGTGCTGGCGAACATGCCCGCGAACTCCTCGTCCGAGTGGTCGTGGCGCACCCGGGTGAACTCGTCGACCGCCGAGGCGTGCAGCAGCCGCACACCGCGCCCGCTCAGCTCGAGGTCGATCACTGCGGGCAGGGCGCCCAGCCATTCCTTGTCGGCCTCGGTCAGCTCACTGCGCCACCAGTGTAGAGCCGGGTTGCGGGGCGGATCCTCGGCGGTGAGGTAGCCCTCCCAGTTGCCGCGCACCGTCGCCGCGCAGTGCTGGCGGGTGAGGGCCACGGCGTGGGAGCCCCGCGGCCCCTTGCCCGCCACGTCCCCCAGGTTCACCACCACATCGATGCCGCGATCGGTGATATCGGCGAGCACCGCGTCGTAGGCGGTCACGTTCCCATGGACGTCGGAGACGACAGCGATGCGATCCGGAGCCATGTCTCCAGGCTACGGGCCCCTGCTGCCCGGCGTGATGGCACCGACACCGGCCCGTCGTGCACCTGCGCGCTCATCCTGGAACAATGGCGGCCATGACCGAAACCTCTGCGCGCCCGGACGCCGGCACGACCGCCGGCACCGCCCCCGGATCCCCCCTCGGATCCGCTGTCCCCGATCGCCCCTCCCTGGAGGGCCTGGAGGCGAAGTGGGACGGCGTATGGAGCAAGCGCAAGGACTACGCCTTCGACCGGGACACCACGCGAGAGCAGGTGTTCAGCGTGGACACCCCGCCGCCCACGGCCTCGGGCTCGCTGCACATCGGCCACGTGTTCGGCTACTCCCAGGCCGACATGATCGTGCGCTACCAGCGCATGCGCGGCAAGAACTGCTTCTACCCGCTGGGCTGGGACGACAACGGCCTGCCCACCGAGCGCCGAGTGCAGAACTACTACGGGGTGCGCTGTGACCCCTCCCTGCCGTACGACCCGGACTTCACTCCCCCGCAGGAGGGCGGCGACAACAAGTCCGCGAAGGCCGCCAACCAGCTGCCGATCTCACGTCGCAACTTCATCGAGCTGTGCGAGAAGCTCACCGAGATCGACGAGAAGTCCTTCGAGGAGGTGTTCCGCACCCTGGGCCTCTCGGTGGACTGGGACTACTCGTACCAGACCATCGACTCCCGCTCCCGCGCGGTGAGCCAGCGGGCGTTCCTGGAGAACCTGCAGGCCGGCCAGGCCTACCAGGCGGAGGCCCCCACCATGTGGGACGTCACCTACCGCACTGCCGTGGCGCAGGCCGAGCAGGAGGACCGCGACCGCGAGGGCGCCTACCACCGCATCGGCTTTTCCCGCACCGGCGATTCCGGGGAGACGGTGTTCATCGAGACCACCCGCCCCGAGCTGCTGCCGGCGTGCGTGTCCCTGGTGGCCCACCCGGACGACGAGCGCTACCAGCACCTGTTCGGCACCACCGTCACCTCTCCCCTGTTCGGGGTGGAGCTGCCGGTGAACCCCCACCCCCTGGCGCAGGCCGACAAGGGCGCGGGCATCGCCATGATCTGCACCTTCGGCGACTCCACTGACGTGATCTGGTGGCGCGAGCTGGACCTGCCCACCCGCTCGGTGATCGGCCGCGACGGTCGCTTCGTGGCCGACGCTCCCTGGATCACCTCCCGGGAGGGCATCGCCCGCTACGCCGAGCTGGCGGGGCTGACCGTGTTCAGCGCCCAGAAGCGCGTGGTGGAGATGCTCACCGAGACCGGTGACCTGGTGGGGGAGCCGAAGAAGATCAGCCACCCGGTGAAGTTCTACGAGAACGGTGACAAGCCGCTGGAGTACGTGACCAGTCGCCAGTGGTACCTGGCCAACGGTGGCCGCGACCAGTCGCAGGACGGCCTGCGCTCGCGCCTGATCGAGCGGGGCCGCGAGCTGGCCTGGCACCCGGGTCACATGGAGTCCCGCTACCGCAACTGGGTGGAGGGCCTGACCGGTGACTGGCTGATCTCCCGCCAGCGCTTCTTCGGGGTGCCCTTCCCGATCTGGTACGCGGTCGATGCGAACGGCGAGACGGACTACGAGCGTGTGCTCACTCCCCCGGTCGAGTCCCTGCCGATCGACCCCACCATCGACGTGCCGAGCGGCTTCGAGGAGTCTCAGCGCGATCAGCCGGGCGGGTTCACCGCGGACCCCGACATCCTCGACACCTGGGCCACCAGCTCCCTGACCCCGCAGCTCGCCGGCGGCTGGGGCCACGACGAGGACCTGTTCGCCAAGGTCTACCCGATGGACCTTCGCCCCCAGGGGCACGACATCATCCGCACCTGGCTGTTCTCCACCATCGTGCGCTCCCACCTGCAGCAGGACTCCCTGCCGTGGAAGCACGCCTCGATCAACGGCTGGATCCTGGACCCGGACCGCAAGAAGATGTCGAAGTCCCAGGGCAACGTGGTCACCCCGATCGGCCTGCTGCAGCAGCACGGCTCCGACGGCGTGCGCTACTGGGCCGGCAGTGCCCGTCAGGGCGTGGACACCGCCTTCGACGAGGGGCAGATGAAGATCGGCCGCCGCCTGGCGATCAAGATCCTCAACGCCTCCAAGTTCGCGCTCGGCTTCGGCCCGGCCCCCGCCGATCCGGCCGGGCGCCTGGCGGCGGACCCGTCGGCCGTGACCGAGCCGCTGGACCGCGCCTTGCTGGCGCGGCTGGCCGAGGTGGTCGAGCAGGCCACGGTGGCGTTCGACGACATGGACTACGCGCGCAGCCTGAACGTGGTCGAGCCGTTCTTCTGGATGTTCTGCGACGACTACATCGAGCTGGTGAAGGAGCGTGCGCACGGCCAGGCCGGGGAGCAGGCCGCGGCCTCGGCCCGAGCGGCTCTGGCGATCACGCTGGAGGTGCTGCTGCGCCTGTTCGCCCCGGTGATCGTGTTCGCCACCGAGGAGGTGTGGTCCTGGTGGCGCGAGGGCAGCGTGCACACGCAGCCCTGGCCGGAAGCCGCGCCGCTGCGTGAGGCCTCAGCCGGTCAGGACGCCGCGCTGCTGGATGCGCTCTCCCAGGCCGTGATCGCGGTGCGGCGCATCAAGTCCGATGCGAAGGTGTCCCAGAAGACCCCGATCCTGCGGGTCACCCTGGTGGCGCCCGGGGCATCGGCCTCGCACCTGGAGGCGGCCCGCTCGGACCTGGTGGCCCTGGGTCGCATCGAGGACCTCACCGTGAGCGGCGGCGACGTCGACTCGGTGACCGCCGAGCACGCCGAGCTCGGTGAACCCCCGGTCAAGCAGCCGCGCGCCAAGGGCTGACCTATGCCTGCGCGGACCGTCCGTTCCAGCAACAGCACGATCCTGATGTGGATCGGAGCGATCATCATGCTGTTCGGCGCGTTCACCGGGCTGTACGGCCTGGCGCCCCTGACGCGCGGCTCGATCGTGGCTGGGCTGATCTTCGTGCTCATCGGCGCGCTCATCGCCTTGGTCGGGGTGGCGATAGCGATGGTCGGATGGCGCACCAGCGCTCGAGTCGACGGCCAGGGAGTCTCCTGGTCCTCCGGGCTGGGATCCCGCACCAGCGTGCCCTGGCAGCAGATTGCGCGGGTCGTCGTGCCCGGCGCCGCCGACCCCGGCTCTGCTGTCGCGCTGCAGCTGCGGGACGGCAGGATCGTTCCGGTCACGCCGTTGCGGAAGATGCAGTCCGCCGATGAGAGCACCGGGCTGTCGCCGTGGTATCTGAGGGCCGGTGCAGCGCTGCAGGAGGCCCACCAGCAGTGGCTGTCGCAGCCCCACCGGCACTGACTAGATCAGAGCACGGAAGCACCGGGCAGCGATCAGGGGATCAGCCGGAGCGCGGCTGACCCCCGCTGCGCGCTCCTGCTCACCAGAAGGGGCTGTACTTCGAGGTGGCGTCGCCGAGGTCACCGATGAAGGCTCCGCCATCGCGGAGGGCGTCATCGAGGTTGTAGTCACCCGGCGTGAACGAATCCACGATCGCATTCGGGTTCATGCCGATGCTGGTGGAGCCACCCAGCCCGAGCACCTTCGCCGCATGACCGCCGATGGAGAAGGACACCTCATCCGTGGAGACGGTGTAGCCCGAGCTCAGGCCGGCACCCGCACCGGCCTTCTCGCTGATCGAGGTGGAGCCGGTGAACCAACCACCGGGAGAGGTGAGTTCGTACTTCTGCGTGACCTGCGCACCTGAGAAGGCACCGACGTCGAACCCGGAGGTCCATCCGTTGACGTTGCCGTCGGCGTTGCGGGTGGCGTGGGAGTGAGCATTGGCGTGGGCGTCCGCGCCCACCCATCCGCTGGTCGTCATCGCGGCGGATGCTCCGGAGTCGTGGGTGATCCCCACGTTCTGCTCTGCATAGAGGCCGGATCCTGCGCGGGCACCACCACTGAACCCGTCCGGCCCTATGGTGCCTCCGCCTTCACCGTAGGCCTCCATCCCGATGCGGTGCGTGGAGTCCATCCCGAAGCCGAAGGGAAGATCGTAGTCAGTGGTGATGCCCAGCTCACCACTGCCCCGAGCGCCGAAGGTGCCCGTGGTGTTGCCGAAGTCGTCCGTGGTCACGTTGGTGCCGGCGCTGTAGTTCAAGCCACCGTACGGGTCGATCGAGATGCCGTCGCGGGAGAAGCCAGGACCGTCCCAGATCGTGGGGTTCCACTCGAACTGGGTTCCCACCGGGCGGTCCTCACCGAACATCTGGCCGCGCGACCCGTAGCCGGGGCCACCGTAGAACTCCTGCTCGCCCGACCCGCCGCCGCGGAACAGATCCCCCAGGGCGTCCCTGAGGTTGTCCAGCACGTGCGGCCCGATCGGCAGACCGGGACTGGTGGGCAGAGGCAGGATGTCCCGGAGGATGTCGCCGACGACGTCGATGAGACCGGCCAGATCGGTGGGCCCGGAGGCGCGGTCCTGCTCGGTGGCGTGCTGATCGAGCTCCACGCCCTTGGCGCGGATGTCCTCGGCCTTGGCGATCATGCCGGGCTTGACCGTGCCGTGCCACAGAGCACGCATGGCAACGGCATCGGGGCCGAACCACGGCACCGCGTCGATGGCAGCACTGATCATGCTTGTCATGTCGTGGATGCGCTGGGCGCCCAGCTCGCAGGCCTGTGCCTGCGAACGCATCTGCTCGGTGTCGCCCCCGTAGAACCCTGCCATGGTGAAGCCTCTCCCTGATCGCCTCGCTATGGGCACCACGGTACGTGGGCGAGCACCTCCAGCCCATGGGGAGTACTCCCCATGCGGAGTCCGACCAGGACGAAGCCCCGCAGTTCAGCATTCACACCGGGACGCCGCACCCGGGCGATGCCCGGTGCCGAGCACCGGCCTGCGTCGCTGTGCGCGCGAACGGCGTGCGAACCTACCAGCAGCACCGCGGGGTACCGGGGTGATGCTGGATCAGCGCACGATCTCCCGGTGGCCGGCGTCCACGCGGCGGGTCCAGCCACGTGCGTCCAGGTGCTCCAGCAGCGGGATCGCCACGCGGCGGGTGGTGCCGAGTGCCTGCCGGGCCTGGCTGGTGGTGAACGGCTGGGTCAGAGCGGCCAGCTCCCTCATCGCCAGGGCCGGAGCGGTGGGCAGCAGGACCACGCCGTCGGGCAGACGCAGCACACGCCCCAGCCGCTCCGCGGCCGCCAGCTCCCGCGGCCCCAGACGCAGCGCGGCGAGGTCCTCCGCCTCGGGTGCCTGGAACGGGGTGTCGCGCAGCCGCTGCTCGAGTGCTGCGATCCCGGACTCTGCAGCGCCCAGTCCTGCAGCGGATCCCGGGGCGCGCAGTCGACCGTCGACATGCTCGAGCCCGGCCGCGGCCACCACAGGTCCCAGCAGTGACTCGTCCGGCAGCGTCAGCAGGTCCAGCGCGGCCCGCGCGGGCAGTCCCGCTGCCAGCGGGTTCGCGCGCGCATGTGCCTCGGCAGCCGCGCTGAGCGCGTCGGTCCAGCGGGTGAGAGCGTCCGTGTCCGCGAGCCACTCCCCCACACGCCGGACGCCCGCGGGCAGGGGGTCCGGCACCGGGATGCCACGACGCCGCAGCACCCGCTCCGGGATCGCGCCTCGCCGCTGCACCTCGAGGAGGGCGTCCCCGGACAGCGGCATCTGCTGGAGCACAGCCGCACGACGGGCCCCGTCGCCGCGCCGGTCCAATGCGGGCGGGTCCACATCCAGCACATGCACGCCCGCGTACACCGCGTGGGAGCCGCTGCCGCGCAGCACCATCCGGTCCCCCGTCGTCAGCGGCAGCGGACGGTCCAGAGTGAGCCGGGCATGCTGCCGGCCGAGGGGCCGCCCGCGTGCGGCCACCGCTGCGGTCCCGACGTGCGCCGTCAGCTCCTCCGGGGCGTCGCCCAGGGCCTGCCCGGTCATGCCGCGCACGTCGACCAGGTCGGTGAGCTCCCAGGCGCCGGGCGTCAGCAGCGCGTCACCGCGCGAGACCTGCTCGTGGTCCACACCGCGCAGGTTCACCGCGGCTCTGCTGACGGGGCCGAGACTGTCGACCTGGCCCCCACGGCTCTGCAGGCCCCGGACGACGACCTGTGCGCGCGGCTCGGCGCCGTGCAGGTCCAGGCGCTGTCCCTTCGTGAGGGTGCCGGCGGCCAGGGTGCCGGTGACCACGGTGCCGGCACCGGAGATGGTGAAGGAGCGGTCCACCCACAGCCTCACGCGCTCCCCGACATCCGGTACGCGCGCGCGCTCCACCGCCTCGTCGAGGGCGGACCGCAGCTCGTCCACCCCCTGGCCGGTGACGGCGGAGACCGCGACCGCAGGCGCCTCGGCCAGCGGTGTCCCTGCGAACTCGGAGCGCACCTGGGCCGCCACCTCGTCGATCCTCTCGGGTGCCAGATCGGCGCGCGTGATCGCGATGATGCCCTGGTCGATGCCGAGGGCGGCGACGGCATCGCGGTGATCGTCGGACTGGGCCTGCCAGCCGGCATCGGCCGCGACCACGAAGCACACGATCGGGGCCGGACCCAGGCCGGCGAGCATGTTGCCCAGGAACCGCTCATGCCCGGGGACATCCACGAAGGAGACCTCGCGCCCCGAAGACAGGGTGGTCCAGGCGAAGCCGAGGTCGATGGTGAGACCACGGCGCTTCTCCTCCGCCCAGCGGTCCGGCTCGATGCCGGTGAGCGCGCGGATCAGGGTGGACTTGCCGTGATCGACGTGGCCGGCGGTGGCGATGACCTGCATCATTCCTGCTCTTCTCCGGTCGTCGGTTCTGCTCCGGCCCTCGGGTGCGCTCCGGGACCTGGCGCGCCTGCCAGGCGCTCACGAGCGGCGATCACTGCCTGGGTCAGCGTGTCGTCCTGGGCCTGGGGCACGCAGCGCAGGTCGAGCAGGCAGGCACCGTCCTTCACGGTCCCCACCACGGCAGGGTCTCCGCTGCGAAGCGCCGTTGCGATCTGCTCGTCCAGCTGGATCGCCCAGCCGGGCAGCGCCACTTCCGCCCCACCGCCGCCGCCCACGCGACCGTCGTGCTCGACGACGGGTGCGCCCAGGCGCGCCGCCACCTGCTCGGTGCGCACGCGAAGCTGAGCGGGATCGGTGCGCAGCGCCGCGAGCACCGGCGGCGTGGGACCGGTCAGGGTGGCCTCCACAGCGGCCAGGGCCAGCTTGTCCGCCCGGACGGCACGGGCCAGGGGGTGGCGGGCCAGGCGCGCGATGATCTCGCGCTTGCCCAGCAGGATCCCGGCCTGGGGGCCTCCCAGCAGCTTGTCGCCGCTGGAGATCACCAGGTCCGCCCCCTCCCGCAGAGCGGTGCCGGCGTCGGGCTCCTCAGGCAGGGCCTGCTCAGGCTGCAGCAGGCCGCTGCCGAGGTCCGCCACGAGCGGCACCCCGGCCTCCCAGCACACCGGTGCCAGCTGGGCGATCGGAACACTGCTGGTGAACCCGATGATGCGGTAGTTGCTGGTGTGGATGCTGAGCACGCACCCCGTGCTCGCACCGAGGGCGCCGGTGTAGTCGGCGAGGTGGGTGCGGTTGGTGGTGCCGACCTCGCGCAGCCGCGCACCGGTGGAGGCGATCAGATCCGGGAGGCGGAACCCGGCGCCGATCTCGATCATCTCGCCACGGCTGAGCACCACCTCACCGGTGGCGGCCAGAGCTGTGGTGGCCAGCACCAGGGCGGCCGCTCCGTTGTTGACGATCAGGGCGTCCTCGGCCTGCGGGCAGGCGGCGAGCAGGGCGGCGCGCGCACCAGCACCGCGTCGGGAACGAGCACCGGTGGCCAGGTCGAACTCGACATCGGTGTACCCGGCCGCATCGGACACCGCCCGGCGGGCCACCTCGGACAGGGGCGCTCGCCCCAGGTTCGTGTGGACGATGACACCGGTGGCGTTCAGCACGGGGCGCAGGGAGCCGGCGGGGCGCTCCCCGACGGCCGCCAGGATCTCCTCCAGCACCTGCTCGGGGGGGATGTCGCCTCGGCGCGCCCGATCCTGTGCAGCGCGGACGATGCCGCGCACCACACGCTCGCTCATGGCCTCCCCGGCGGCACGCACCTGCGGGTGCCCGAGAAGCTGGTCGGTGCGGGGAATGCGACGGCGCGGATCCTGTTCGTCCTCGGCGACCATCGGACCTCCTCGTCGGCGCGCGGGCATGCTGGCGGAGGCGGACGGGAATCGAACCCGCCAGACCGAGATGCTCGGTCTCACCGGTTTTGAAGACCGGGGCGCCCACCAGGACACGTACGCCTCCGAGAACCAAAATACCAGGTCGTGGCCGATGGTCAGGCGGAAAGGTCGAATCCCCGCCACTGCTCGCCGTCCCAGGCCGATACCCCGTCGGTGGCCGCGAGCGCGGACAGCACCGACCCGTCCGGTGCCGATCCTGACGACCCCTGCTGCTGACAGGGGGCGATCGACCCGTCCGACCTGATGACAGGCACTCTAGACTCGATCCATGACTGCTGACACGATCCGACTCACCACGATGGCCCACGGCGGAGGGTGCGCCTGCAAGATCCCGCCCGGTGAACTGGAGGATGCTGTCTCGGCCCTCGCCGGTCAGCAGTTCGACTCGGTGATCGTGGGGCTGGACGACGGGGACGACGCCGCCGCCGTGCGCGTCCAGGACGGTCTGGCGGTGCTGTCCACCGCGGACTTCTTCACCCCCGTGGTGGATGACCCCTTCGACTGGGGTCGCATCGCCGCCGCCAACGCTCTTTCGGACATCTACGCGATGGGCGGCACCCCCGTGGTGGCCATCAACCTGGTGGGCTGGCCCCGGGACGTGCTCCCCTTCGACCTGCTGCGCGAAGTGCTGCGCGGCGGCCTCGCGATCGCGAACCAGGCCGGTGTCCCCGTGATCGGAGGTCACTCCGTGGATGACCCCGAGCCCAAGTACGGCATGGCGATCACCGGCACGGCGCACCCCGATCGTCTGCTGCGCAACGACGCCGCGGAAGCAGGCCTGCCCCTGACGCTGACCAAGCCGATCGGCGTAGGCCTGCTGAACAACCGTCAGAAGGCCACCGGCGAGGTGTCGCAGGCCGCCGTGGACACCATGACCGCGCTCAACCGGGACGCCTCCGTCGCCGCCCTTGAGGCCGGAGCGAAGGCGGCCACCGACGTCACCGGCTTCGGCCTGCTGGGGCACCTGTACAAGATGGTGCGGGCCTCCGGGGTGGGAGCCGTGATCGACCGGGCCGCGGTGCCGCTGATCGACGGGGCGGCCGAGGCCCTCCGCGATGGCTACATCTCCGGCGGCACCCGTCGCAACCTCGACTGGGTGCGCGACCAGGTGCGCGCCGGGTCCGGCATCGCCGAGGAGGATCTGCTGCTGCTGGCCGATGCGCAGACCTCCGGCGGCCTGCTGGTGGTCGGCGAGGTGCCCGGCTACCCGGTGATCGGCGAGACCGTGGTCGGCTCCGGCATCGACGTGCGCTGAGGGCGCATCGCCCCGGCCGCGCGCAGGGCCGGCC
>NZ_JAMBDS010000047.1:0-24889 GCF_025143785.1 Brachybacterium sp. p3-SID1565 | reverse complement strand
GCCCCCGCCCCCAGTGGTGGGTGCCGCCGGGCCGTCGGCACGAGTGCTCAGCGGTGGAGCGGGTACTGGCCGCCCACCCAGTACGCCCCGATCACCGTGAGCGCGGTGGCGGCGAGCACCGCGACATCCAGCGCGGTCACCCTCAGGTAGGCGAGGCGCAGGGTGCGGCCGCGGGGATTCGCCGCACCGTAGGTGAAGCCCCGGGTCTCCAGCGCTTCCACGGTGGTGCGCACGTTCTTGGCGGTGTTCAGCATGATCGGATAGAACGCGGTCACGGCCAGTGTGCACCACCGCAGGATCACCCTCCATCCGAGGACGCCCCGATGCGGCGGCGGGGCGTGGCGCAGCCGTTGCCCCTCGAACACGGTCACGTACTCGTCCACCAGGATCGGCAGCATGCGGTACCCGTAGCTCACGCCGAAGGCGAGCAGTTCAGGGGCCCGCAGCGCCAGCAGTGCGTCCGAGAGCTTCTCCGGATCCAAGGACACGAAGGCCGCCATGGATGCCATCGAGACTGCACCCAGCTTCAGGTTCAGCTCGGCCAGCGCCACCAGCGTGTCCAGATTGCCGCCGAACAGGAACGAGGCGACGAACAGCCCCACCACGTCGGCCCCCAGGCCGATCACGAACAGGCCCAGCACCAGCGGTCCCACCCGGGCCAGGGCCACCGAGGCCACACCCAGGCCGAACAGCACCAGCAGCACAGTGAGGTTGTGGGTGAACCAGGGAGCCAGCGCCAGCAGCACATACCAGGCCAGCACCATGCGCGGATCCATCCGGGCGAAGAGGCCGCCGCGCGTGGAGTAGGCGGTGCGCAGCAGTTCGAGGCGCACCCAGTCGACGCTGAGCACGTCATGGGTCTTGCGGGCCATCAGCAGCGACCTCCGATCATGAGAGCGGAGTCCTGGGTGCACAGATGGGCACGCAGCTCGGCGGCGGTCAACGGCAACGGGTCGATGCCCAGGCTGTGCGCGATCCGCGCGGCCTGGGGAGGCACCAGTCGCGCCTGGCGGGTGATCTCGGGGCGCGCGAACAGCTCGCGCGGGGTGACGTCGGCCAGCACCCGGCCCTGGTCCAGGACGATCACGCGACTGGCCCAGGTGGCCACCAGCTCCATGTCGTGGCTGGCCACCACCGCGCAGCGCACTGTGTCGGCCAGTGAGTCGAGCATCCCGATCACGTCGTCGCGGGAGCGCACATCGAGGCTGGAGGTGGGCTCGTCCAGCAGCAGCAGGGAGGGGCGCATGGCGAGCCCGATGCCGATGGTGGCGCGGCGCTGCTGGCCGCCCGAGAGGCTGCGGCCGTCCCGCTCGGCGAGCTCCTCCAGGCCCACCCGCCCCAGCACCTCCTCCACCAGCTCCTGCGCCCCCGGGACCTGGCGGCCCGCAGGGAACAGCGCGATGTCGGCCCGCACGGTGTCCTTGAGGAACATCCGCTGAGGGTGCTGGTAGAGGTAGGAGACATGGTCGGCGAGGCGGGCGGCGGAGCGGGAGCGGGTGTCGATGCCGGTGACCGTGACGGTGCCCGAACGGGGGACCATCAGGCCGGTCAGCAGTTTCATCAGCGTGGTCTTGCCGGCGCCGTTGGTGCCCACCAGTGCGATCCGCTCCCCCGCGTGCAGGTCGAGGTCCAGGTCGATCAGCACCGGAGCGAGATCGCCGCGCACGGTGCGGTAGCCGTGGTTCACCCCGCGCAGGGAGGCGACGACCTCGCCGCGGCCCTCGGGCCCGACGGTGTCATCCGCGGCGGGCTCGGCAGGCGGTGCCTCCCGCAGGTGGGGGCGCAGCATCGGGACCGCGGAGTCCACGTCGAGGGCCACCCGATCGGCGCCTACCGCCGCGGTGAGGGACACTGCATCGGGCGCAGGGATGCCGTTGTCCTCCAGTTCGCGGTGGCGGTCCATGGCCTCCTGGACGGGCAGGTGCCACACGGGGGCGCCGTCGGCCATCAGCACCACCGAGCGGGCGAACTCCGCGATGAACTCGGCGTGGTGCTCGATCGTCACCACGGTGATGCCGTGCTCGCGGTTCAGCTGCTGGAGGCGCAGGTAGATCTCGCGGGCGCGCGCCGGGTCGAGCTCGGCCACGGGCTCGTCGACCACCACCACCTCCGGCCGCAGGGCCAGCACGGCGGCCAGCGCCACCAGGTGCGACTGCCCTCCGGAGAGCTGCCACACGAAGCTGTCGCGCAGGTGGCTGATGCCCAGCTGCGCGAGAGCCTCCTCGGTGCGCTCGCGGTAGTCCGCATGGCCGAAGTTGAGGGGCCCGAAGGCGACCTCGTCGCGGACGGTGGGCCGCACCAGCTGGTTCTGGAAGTCCTGGTACACGTACCCGACCCGGCTGGACAGCTCGGCGACGGAGGATTCCCAGGTGTCGGTGCCGCCCACGTGCACACTGCCGGCGAAGTCGCCGTTCCAGTAGTGCGGCACCAGTCCGTTGAAGGTCTTGCACAGGGTGGTCTTGGCAGAGCCGTTGCCCCCGACCACCGCCACGAAGTCCCCTCGCTCGATGGTGAGGTCGACGTTGCGCAGGGTGTCGCGGTCGGTCCCGGGATAGCGGAAGGAGAGGTCCTTGACCACGATCACCGGGTCACCGCTGCCTGTGGACGGAGAGGAGGACGGGAACGGGGAGGAGGTCGGGGGCACGGTCTGCACGGGATGCTCCGGCGGGTCGGTCAGCGCTGCTGACGGGTGTAGGGCGATTCGGCCCGGTCCGCCTCGGCCCGGCCGGAATCGGCCCGGTCCGCCTCGGCCCGGCCGGAATCGGCCCGGTCCGCCTCGGCCCGTGCGACGTCCTCGCGCACCTCAGCTTCGTGCAGCTCGGTGTCGGCGGCGGTGCGGGAGAGGCGGAACAGGATCAGCGCCACGAGCAGCACCAGCGCGATCGCCACCACCGAGACCACGATGAACCAGCTGCCGAACCGGTCGAGGAAATCGGGCTCCCATGCGCCGGCGTTGAGGTCGAAGGCCTCCAGGAACGCGAAGCCGAAGGAGGCAATGGCCAGCAGCAGCGCGAAGCCGACGAACAGCGGGGTGCGCGGGGCACGGCCGGGGATCGGCTCACCGGGAACGCGGGGGCGCATGCCCATCAGCGGCTCGATCTTCCCGTGCAGAGCCGGGATCAGCCACAGGGCAGGGATGGCACCCAGCAGGATGCCGCTCATCAGCACGTCCACACCCAGACCGATGATCTCCAGGGCCAGCACCGACTCAGGCAGACCCTCCACGAACTCGGCGTCCTCCACGCCGATCCACACCTTGGACAGGTCCACCACGGCCGAGAGCACCTTGTCCACCAGCACCACCACCAGCGCACCGATGACGATCTGGACCCGGCTGCGGGGATTGCGGATCAGGGAGCCGGCGATGTAGACCGCGAGGAACATCTGCAGGTAGCCCTCGACCTCGGCAAGGCCGGAGAAGTCACCCATCAGCAGATCCGTGAAGACGATCTCTCCCAGCGGTGCGCCCAGCGCCGCCCAGAGCGGGGAGAACAGGGCCGCCATCACCAGGGGAACGAACACCATGTAGGAGACGGAGACGTCGACGGGGCCGATCGAGGGGTCGGGGATGATCTCCAGGATGATGTTCGAGAGCCCGAACAGGCTCATCGACAGCACGAAGATCATCAGCTTCTGGGAAGTGGTCAGGTCCACGCGGCGCAGGCCGTCCACGGTGCCGCGCAGGGTGCCGCGGCGCTGGTCGTCGGTGGTCCGGGGTGAGTTCTGGGTGGTCATGGCGGGGCTCCTTGGGGCAGAAGGGCAAGCAGGTGAGAAGGGCAGGACGTGGGGTCAGGACGTGGGGTCAGTGCGTCGGATCGGTGTGGGGAGTCATGAGGCAGGGGTCAGGCGCGAGGCGAGCAGGTCGATGACGTCGAGCGGTGAGTCGAGCACGTGGTCGGCGTGGCCGGCAGCAAGGGCGGAGTCGAGGGCCTCGTCGGGGTCCTTGCCACCGCGCAGCAGGCACACGGTGCCGATCCCGGCCTCGCGACCGCCGCGGCCGTCGTTGAGGACCTTGTCCCCCACGTAGACGACGTCACCGGGATCGGTCTCCAGCCCGGCGAGAGCCGCCTCGAAGACGGCGGTGCCGGGTTTGCGCACCCCGATCTCGTCGGAGTAGGCGGCCGGGCCGATCAAGTGGCCCACGCCGTAGCGCTCCAGGATCTCCCGCACCCCGCGGCCGGAGATGGTGTTGGACACGATGCCGACCACGACTTCGTGCTCGGCGCACCACCGGATCAGCTCGACCGCCCCGGGGCGCGGGGCGGGCAGGGACTTGGCGCGGTGCAGCGCCAGGGACAGCTGGGGACCCTCGATCCGAAGTGCGGCCCGGAGGGTCTCGGGCAGGTCGCGGCCGACCAGATCGCCCCACAGCTCAGCGGGGTCCACCTCCGCGTGGCGGTGCCCGGCATCGGCCTGGGCGTCGCGCTCCCTCTTGCGGGCCCGGTGCCGCTCCCAGCCCTCGTCCACGGCCTGCTGCGCCTGCTCGATGGTGACAGGGGTCCCGATGCGCTCCGCGAGGTCGACGATCAGCTCGCCCACCTGTCGGTTCCGCTGCGGGTTGGGAGTGGACAGGGTGATCACGCCGCCGTGGTCCAGCAGCAGAGCGGGATGCGCGGGGCCAGCAGCAGTCGGGCGCAGGCCGCGGTCGGTGACACCGAGGCGAGCTGCTGCTGCGGGCTCAGAACCGCGGTCGCCCTCGGCCAGTGCCGTGTGGAGGTGGGCCACCAGGTCCTGAGGCGTCTCCAGGATCAGGTCGGGGATGTCGGTGACCGCGAACGGAGGGTGGTCGGTGCGACGGTCGCGGGTTATCACCACGGTGCCAACCCCGGCACGGCGACCGGCAGCAACGTCCCGATCGAAGGTGTCGCCCACGTACCAGGCATGCTCGGACAGGGTCCCGAGTGCCTCGGCGGCTCGGTGGATCATCCCGGGGTGGGGCTTGCGGATGCCCACCTCATCGGAGTACACCTGCACGCCGAAGTACCGGGCCAGGCCGTGCTGCTCGAGGATCTCCCGGTGCGCGCGACCGGAGTGGGCGTTGGAGACGATGCCCAGGCGGACGTCGTTCTCACGCGCCACGGACAGCAGCTCCGGGATGCCCGGGCGCACATGGTGGTCGGAGACCAGCACCGACATCGAGGCCAGGATCGCGCTGGCGTCCAGTGCCAGGGCGGCCCGGGCGGCCGCAGGGAGATCGGCCAGCAGGAAGTCCGCGACGATCTCGCGCGGCGTGAGCTCCCGCGGCTCGTGGCGGCGGGAGGCGGCGTTCTTCCACAGCGACAGTGCGGTGCGGCCGGCTCGCAGGGACTCCTCCAGCTGCTCGGCATCGAGACGGATGCCAAGGGCGCGGCTGCGGTCCTCCAGCTCAGCAGCCAGGTCCCGGGCCCAGCTCACGCGGGGCGTGGTGGAGAAGACCACGCCGCCGAAGTCCAGCAGCAGGGCCCGGGGGCGCGGCAGTACGGCAGGGCGGTGCTCGTCGGCGGCAGGGGTGGTGGTCGACAGCGCGGTGCTCACGTCTCTCCGTTCGGGGGGAGGCCCGGTGGTGGGCCGGTGGTTCCCACGCTAGGAGCGACCGGCGGGCCGCTCGTGAACAGTCGGTGAACCCGTCGGCACACCTTCGCCACGGTGCCTGAAACTCTTCAGGTGCGCACGTCATCAGCGCATCGGCGCGGGCGACCCGGGTGATAGACGTGGGGCGTGAGATCCTCGCGCCCCACCCTCGCCGCCGTCGCCCGCGAGGCCGGGGTCTCCTCGGCCACCGCCTCGATGGCGCTCAACGACCGCCCCGGGGTGCGGCGGGAGACGCGGCTCGCGGTGCTCGCCGCCGCCCGTCGGCTGGGGTACCGCCGCGCGGGTGCGGCCTCCCCCGGGGGTGGGCTGATCGGGGTGCTCCCCACGGACCTCGGCAACCCGTACCACACCGATGTGATCGCGGGGATCGAGGAGCACGCGGAGCGGGAGGGGCTCGGAGTGGTGATCGCGCATGGTCGGCGCGACAGCGCTCACCTGGAGCGGCAGCTGCAGCGTCTGCTGGCCCTGGGCGTGGACGGCGTCATCGCGGTGACCACCTGGCTGAGCCCTGCCGCTCTCGAGGCAGCCGCGGCGACACTGCCGGTGGTGGTGATCGGCCGTATGCAGGACGCGGTGCCCGGTACGGACACGGTGCGCAACGACGACGAAGCAGGGGCGGCGCTGGCGGTGCGCCACCTCGTGGAGCGGGGCCATCGGCACCTGGTGCACGTCACCCTGTCCACCCGCCCTGGTCCCGCGTCCCGGCGGGCCGGGTTCCTGGCCGAGGCGGAGCGCCTGGGTCTGCGCGAGCAGGTGCACGTGATCGGTCCGGACTCGCCCCGTGACGGGATGGAGATGGTGCTGCGCGCGCTGCGGCGCGGTGACCAGGACGCTCCCACGGCGGTGTTCGCGGCGAACGACATCGCGGCGGTCTCGGTGCTGCACCGGGCCGCGGACCACCGGGTACAGGTGCCGCAGCAGCTCAGCGTGGTGGGGTACGACAGCTCCACCGTGGCCCTCACCGTGCGGCCGCACCTGACCAGCGTGAACCAGCCACGATCGGAGATGGGCCGGCTCGCGGCGCAGATGCTCCAGGAGAGGTGGCGGGGTCGCGAGCACGACTCCCTCAGCGTCGTGGCACCCGTCCTGCGGGTGCGCGGCTCCACAGGGATCGGGCCCGCCCTGCGGTGAGGGGGCGCCGAATGTGACCTGGGCCGTCCCGGTTAGCGCCAATGGGGAGCGTCGGGTAACCTGTATCTCGCTCTATGAGCGCTGGAGGATTCGCCTAGCGGCCTATGGCGCACGCCTGGAACGCGTGTTGGGTTAACGCCCTCGGGGGTTCAAATCCCCCATCCTCCGCCGTTGTCCTGAGTCGCGACATCGTTGACAGATGATGTCGCGACTCAGGCTTTTTTGCGTGGGTTCACTGGCTGGCCGGGGCGGGGTGTCTGGGTGGGTGTGCTGTGGGTTCGCGGGAGCTTGGGCTGGTAGTCCCGGCCGGGGTCGATGCGGTACTCACCGGTCAACGATCACCAGCACGATCCCTGCCCAGGGCTGTCAACGATGTCGTGAACTCACACGCCGCACCCCGCGCCGTGTGACCAGCGATGATGGTGTTTTCCGTGCTGGATTGGCTGTGCAGGATCACTCGAGCAAGCCAGTGAGCCCCGGCAGCCACAGCGACAGCGCGGGCACGTACGCGATGAGGATCAGCAGTGCGATAAGCGCGGCGAAGAACGGCAGCAGGCGCGGCACCACCCGCTCGATGCTCACCCCCGTGATGCCGGTGGCGACGAACAGCACCGACCCGACCGGCGGGGTCATGGTGCCGATGCACATCGCCATGATCAGCACCATGCCGAAGTGGACCGGGTCCATGCCTACGCTCTCTGCGATGGGCAGCATGATCGGGGTGAAGATGAGGATCGCCGGCGTGATGTCCAGGAACGCGCCCACGGCCAGCAGCACAATGAGCATCAGAGCGATTACCACCGGCCCGGAGGACGCGACCGACAGCATGGCGTCGGTGATCGCTCCGGGGATCCCGCTGAACGCCATGATCCAGCTCATCGCGCTGGAGGCGGCCACGAGCAGCATCACCACGCCCGTGGCGCTCACAGTGTCGCGGATGATCCGCGCGATCGCCTCCCGGTTCAGCGCCCGGTAGATCAGGGAGAGCACCAGGCAGTACACGACGGCGACGGCGGCACCCTCCGTAGCGGTGAAGACGCCGGCCACGATGCCGCCGACCACAATGATGATCAGCAGCAGTGAGGGGATGGCGCGCAGCAGCACAATGAGCCCCTGCCGTATGCCGACGCCCTCGCCTCCACGCAGCCCCTGGCGCAGCGCGATCACTGTCGCCACCGCGATCACCACGAGGCCCATCAGGATGCCGGGAATGTATCCGGCCATGAACAGCGCCGAGACGGACACACCGCCGGCGATCGTGGAGTAGACGATCGCTGCGGTGGTCGGCGGGATGAGCAGCCCGGTGGAGGCGGAGGAGATGTTCACCGCGGTCGAGAACGCCGGGTCATACCCTTCCTCGTCCTGCCGACGGTGCAGGGTGCCGCCGATCGCGGCAGCGGAGGCCACCGCGGATCCGGACAGGGCGCCGAACAGCATGTTCGCCACCACGTTGGTGTGCGCGAGGGAGCCGGGCACGCGACCGACGATCACGAGTGCCAGGTCGATCAGGCGTCGCGCGATACCGCCGCTATTCATGATGTTGCCGGCGAGGATGAACAGGGGGATCGCCAGCAGCGGGAAGCTCTCCACGCCGCCGGTCATCTGCTGCCCGAGGATGAAGGTGGCGTCGCTCCAGCCGAGCACCGCGACGATGGTGACGAAGCTCGAGACGCCGATCGCAATGGAGATCGGGACCGATGCGAACAGCAGCAGGAAGAACAGCCCGAACAGCAGAAGGGCAGCACCGAGGGCGCTCATCGCTTGTCCTCCGTCCGTGTCGAGGGACGGCTGGTATCCGCCGTGGATCGGGTATCGCCTGCGACGGCTGAGGGCTTAGTCGCCTGGGTCGCCTGCGTCGCCGCGGCTGCCTGGCTGCTCGTGCCGTCGGCCGACGGGTCCAGCAGGGCGGTGACCTGAGCAAGAGCAATCATCAGGCCGCTGATCGGGACGATCGCGTAGACGGCGCCACGGGAGATGCCCAGCAGCGCCGACATATCGCCCAGCGAGGACAGCACCAGCATCACACCGCCGATACCGAGCACGAGCACGGCGAACAGCAGCACCAGCACGTCCACGGCGCGGGTCAGTCCGCGCCGGGCGGGGGCCGACAAGCGGTCCGGAAGGATCGACAGCGCCATGTGCCGACGCTCGAGGAATGCGTACGACGCCGCGAGGAAACTTGTCCAGATCAAGGCGTATCGCACCAGTTCCTCGGTCCAGGCGGTGGGCTGGTTCAACGCGTAGCGCGTGACGATCTGGATCATGACCAGCACGGTCATGAGTACGAGCAGTGTGCCTGCGCTCCACAGCAGGGCCGTGGCGAGGCCGCGGCGGATGGTTGCGATGCCTCTCATACCAGCTCTCCTCAGCCTCGTGCCTTCTCGATGATGTCCAGAACGTCGGCCACCTCGGGGAAGTCCGCGCCGAACTCGTCGACCACCTCGCGGGTTGCCTCCCGGAAGCCCTCCTGATCGATGTCCTCGATGAACTCCACGCCCATCTCGGCCGCTGCGGAATAGGACTCCTCGATGCTGGTGGCCCAGTCCTTCTTGTGGTTCTCGGTGGCGGCTTGCGCGGCCTCCCGCAAGGTGGTGCGGTCCTGTTCATCCAGCCGCTCCCAGGCGGGCGTGCCAATGGTGAGCAGGTCGGGGATGCGCGTGTGCTCGGTGAGGGAGAAACACTTGGCTACTTCGCCGTGCCCGGACTGGTCCAGCGCGGTCTCATTCGATTCGGCGCCGTCGATCAGCCCGGTCTGCAGGGCGGTGTAGATGTCACCGAAGGCCATGACGATCGGGGAAGCGCCCAGCGCGGACATCATCCGCACCTGTGTGCGCATGTCCTGGATGCGGATCTTCAACCCGGCGGCATCCTCCGGTGTACGCACCGGGGTGCTGCCGGTGTAAAAGGAGCGGGCGCCGGAGGTGAAATAGGTCAAGCCCAGCAGGCCAGCATCCTCATTCGAGGTGAAGAAGCGCTGCATGGCATCGGAGTCGAGCGCCGCGTAGTAGTGCTCTTCGGAGTCGAACACGTAGGGCAGCCCGAATGTGTGATAGCCCGGGTTCCAGGCGGCGAGCCCCGGCGAGCCGACGCGGGTCATATCGACGATGCCCTGGCGCAGCTGGCCGAGCACCTGGGGTTCGCTCCCCAGCTGTCCGCTGTCGAACATGGAGATCCGCAACCGGCCCTCGCTGCGCTCCTCCACCTCAGTCGCGAAGGCGGCGAGGGCCTTCGACGTCACGTGCTGTGGGTCCAGACTGTTGGCCAGTGACAGCGTGAGCGGTGCGGAGCTGCTGGCGTCCGCACTGGTCATCTGCCGGGAGGGGTCGCCGCAGCTGGCGAGCGCCATCGACCCGAGGCCAACGGCGCCAGCGAGCGCCAGAGCGCGGCGCCGGGTGGGGAGCGCGTGGTTCATCGCAATCTCACATTCCGATCATGTCGAAGGGCTCGACGCTGACCACGATGCGGTGGTCGGCACCGTCGTCCGGCATGCGCACCAGGGCACGGCCGAGCTCCGGGTCGTAGTGCCAGGCCCGCCGTGCCGCATCGAAGCGCGGGCGATGCAGCTCCTGGTCAATGCGCTCACCGTCGATCTGCACCCAGTACGGGGCACTGGACGGGCAGATCACCTCCCACTGCACGTGGCTGAGCGGGCTGCGGAAAGAGCCTGAGCGTGTCAGCGTGATCTCGATGCGGTCACCGCCATTGACGGTGATGGTGGATTCGCGCAGGTCGCCGCGCTCGTAAGCGCGGGTTGCGCCGTCGTCCTCGTAGAGCACGAACTCGGCGGGGCCGTCGGAAGCGGCCGGGGGTGCGCACAGAATTCGCAGACTCTCGGGTCCCGCGCCGGTCAGACTCATCGGCTGCTCGGCAGCGATCGGCAGGATCGCACCATCGGGCAGGAACAGCGGGATGGAGGAGAGGTCCACGTCCAGGGTGATCTCCTGCCCGCCCTCGTGCACGCGTCCTGTGTCGAGCTCGTGGAAACGCCGCCCGGCAGGCAGACGCACGGTGCGGGTCCGCGCCCCCTCTTCGAGCACGGTCGCGACCAGCAGGGCGTCGCCGAGCATGAACTCGCTGCTGGTGGTATCCAGTGCCGGGTCCTGCTGGAAAGCGGAGACCATCGGCTCCATCAGCGGCAGACCCTCGACATACGCGCGGCGCATCAGCGAGTACAGGTAGGGCGTGAGGCGGTAGCGCAGCAGGATCGCCTCGCGCACGAGCGGAGCGACCGACGGATGCATCCACGGCTCAGTGACCGTGTTGTCGCTGTTGACCGAGTGGATGGAGAAGCGCGGCTGGAAGATGCCGTGCTGAACCCAGCGCAGCAGCAGCTCGGGGCCGGGCCGTGGGCCGGCGAAGCCGCCGATGTCGCAGCCGTGATGGGCCACACCGGACAAGCCCATCCCGAGGATCGTGGCGATGTTGTGCTGCAGCGATCGCCAGGAGGTGAAGTTATCGCCCGCCCACGTCTGGGCGTACCGCTGGATGCCGGCGTGCCCGGCACGGCACACCACGAACGGGCGAGCGTCGGGGTCGACGGCGCGGATCGCGTCATGGGTGGTGGCGCACATGAGGTTCGCCATCACGGTGCGCAGCCGGCCGATGGTGGCCCCGTGGCCTTCGAAGTCGACCCGGGCATCCTGATCCACGATCGAGTCGTACTCGCAGTTGTCGTTCCAGACCGAGAGCGTGCCCTTGTCGAGCACGGCCTCCTGCAGCCAGGTCGCCCAAGCCTCGCGGGCGGCTGGGGACGTGAAGTCGACGAACCGGCCGGGTCCGCCCCACCACATGCCACGCTCGGCGTCGGGGGCGACAACGGCGTCGGCTGCATGGTTCGCTGCGTTGTCGATTCCGGAAGAGCCGTCGGATCCGGCGGAGCCATCTGCCCCGGCTGAGCCGTCAGCCCCGTCTACATCGCCTTGTGCGCCCTCTGCTGTGCGCACGAGGACGCCGGCACTCGCGAACTCGCTCAGGCGCGGGTGCACGTCGAGGATGCCGGGCTTCACATTGGGGGAGACGACGATGCCACGCTCGCGCATTGACGCGAAGAACCCCTCGGGATCGGGAAAGCGGTCATCGTTCCAGGTGAACACACAGCGTTTCGGCCCGTCGGCCGTGTCCTGGGTGGTGTAGCCGGAGGAGAGCTGGAAGCCGTCCACCGGGATGCCTTCGCTGCGCGCGGTGTCGATGAAGTTCAGCAGCGCCTGGTCGCAGTCGCGATCCAGTTCGGCGTAGAACATGGACGAGGCGAGGTAGCCGAGCGCCTGCCGCGGCAGCATGGCGGAGCGGCCGGTGAGCATCGTGATGCGCCGCACGACGTCACGGATCGACGGGCCAGCGATGACGAACAGATCCAGGTCCCCGCCGTCGGCGCGCATGCGGGTACGGCGCGGCCAGTAATTCGAGTGCTCGCGCGCGAGATCCAGATCCAGCGCCCACGTCGTGTGCCAGAACATCCCGCTGGCTCGCCGGGTGGCGCGGTCCAGGCGGATCCCGGCCGGGATGTGTTTGTACAGCGGATCCGAGTTCTCGGGGTCGAAGCCGAGTGCGTCCTTCGGGCTCAGCGTCAGGGCGCGACGGGACTTGTCCAGGCTCCCGGTGCTCTCACCGAAGCCGTAGAACGCGTCGTGCTCGCCGGCCACGGCATAGTGCAGCACGCGCTTGTTGGTGTCCTGTTGCCAGGCGATCCCCGGCACGTCGCGGTGCAGCACCTGGCCGTCCTGATCCGTCACCGTGATCGCGAAGGGGTTGCGGTCCACACGCACGGTGAGTCGGCCGCCGCTGATCAGCACGTGGTCGTCCTCATCCGCGTCGATCGTGAGCGGGAGGGGATCGACGCGAGTGCGCTCCTCGCCAAGCACGGGATCAAGGCGGTCTTCCCAGGCGGTGGTGACCAGGCTGTAGGAGGCTTCCTCGAAGGCTCCGTCGAAGCTGGCACGGATTCTCAGTACTTCGGGCGTGAGCAGCAGCAAACGGATCTCTGGCCCGTTGGTGAGCAGGCGGATCCAGGGGCCGTCTGTGTGGACGGTGTGCAGCGCACGGGCGATGAGCATCGCTCTCCGACTCCTTCGGCGGTCTCGGCACAGGGCAGCGCAGGGAACACAGCAACGGTGTCGAGTCACTGTGACATGCTCCACCGGTTGCCGCGCATTGTCATCGATTGCCGTCCGCAACGAACACGACCCCCGGTTCGTCAACGATGACGCGACTCACCGGTCAACGATCACCAGCACGATCCCTGCCCAGGGCTGTCAACGATGTCGTGAACTCGCACACTCCATCCTCCGCCGAACGAAAGGCCCCTGACCTGCGATGCTGATCGCGAGTCAGGGGTCTTTCGCATGCGCCGAGCGGCAGCGTTCCGCCACCTGCCCGAACACCGTCCCCCGAGCCCGGGCACCCCGATATCCTTCGTGTGAGGCAGCGCATGGGAGGGGGACGTGATGTCGGCACCAGATTCAGGGGGCTACGGCCAGACGCCACCGCCGAAGAAGCCCTGGGCCCTGATCACGGTGGCCTCGGGCTGCATCCTCACGCTGCTGCTCGGGATCGGCGGCGGGATCACCTACCTCGCGCTGTCCGGCCGCGGCGAGCAGACGGCAGAACCCACCACCACCCCGGAGCCCGAGACCACCACGCCGTCGCCGACCACCGAGACCCCCACCACGGAGAGCCCCACGGCGGAGGCCCCGACCTACAGGATCATCTCCCCGATCGACGAGGTCGAGGGCAGCGCCGATGACGTCTGGGCGATCCTGGCTGCCTCCCCGCTCACCGAGGGCACGATGGAGGCGACCGGCACCTGCGAGCTGCCGGCGACACCGGTGGATCACGACGCCGAGCAGCTGCAGACCCTCCTCGACGCCGCCGGCGCCTGCCTGAACCGGGTATGGGCGACCGCGAGCTCGGACCGGAACCTGCCCTGGATCCCGCCGAGGATCCACGTGTACACCTGGCCGGACATCCCTCAGTCCCCGTGCGAGCCGGACACCTTCGAGCAGACCTCACCGCGTCAGTGCAATCTCGACGGGGTCCTCGCCTCGCAGCCCTCCCAGCAGGTGCGGGACATCCTCACCAGCGTGGAGCACTGGACCCCGGCTGACGCCTCCACCTCCACCATCGCGCCGGAGTCCCGCGCGCACTGGGTTAGGCAGGGATTCGAGGCCGGGGGCGATCTCACCCGCTGCAACACCTGGCTGGCGCCGACGGAGCAGGTCGCGTGAGCCGCGGACACGGCCTGGACGGCCCCGGCGCGGGGGTCGACGAGGAGGACACCGTGCTGCGCCCGGCTCTGCCGCCGCAGGAGGACCACTCCTCGTGGGCGCCGCCGCCGGGACCTGGACCCGAGCTCCCGGAGTCCACCCTGGCGCCGTCCGAGGACTTCATCGCCCGCGCTCCCAGCCCGGCCCCGCAGGCACCCGCCGCCGGCTCCGATCAGGACTTCATCGATTCTGCACCGCCGCCCTCCGGGGAAGGCCCAGACCCCGCGTCGCCTCCGTGGGGGACGTACCTGCACAGCAGTCTCACCACCGCGGAGCCCCCTGACCCGCCGGCACCGGCATCGCCTGCTCCAGCCGTATCCTCAGCGCCCGCGGCACCGCCTGCTCCCGCGGCATCGCCTGCTCCCGCGGCATCGCCTGCTCCCGCGGCATCGCCGGCAGTGCCGAGCTCCGGCGGCTCACCGGTCCTCGCCGAGCGCGAGTACCGGCCCGCCGACGCCGCCCCGATCCAGCGGTTCGACCAGCGGCCCCGCTTCCAGTTCCCAGCAGACCCCGACCCCGTGGCGAGTCCCTCGTCGGCCGCTGCTGCGGGCTCTGGGAGTGCTGCGGGGGCATCGGGCCTGCCACCGGGGGTCGATGCGACGGCCCCTCGGCAGCGCAGGCTGCTGGTGCCCGCCATCGCCCTGGGGTGTGCGGCGCTGCTCCTGCTGGGCATCGGCGCCGGGGTGGGCCTGCTGTGGCTGGACCAGCCCGGGACTCCCGCCGCGTCCGAGCAACCCACCGCGAGCTCCGAGGAGGACCCGGTGGATCCCGCTCAGTGGCGCCCCCTGGAGGAGGGCGAGCAGCCCGAGGGGACCCCCGAGGAGCTGCTGCAGGTGATGGCCACCAACCCGCTCACTGCGGCCACACTCTCGGTCCCGGCCGGCTGCAGCCTGCCGGCCTCGGAGGGCAGGGTCCCCGACGAGGAGCTGCAGGCCTACCTCGAGGCCGGTGCCTCGTGCCTGGCGACCACCTGGGGGCAGGCGCTGCAGGAGCAGGGAGTGGAGTTCACCGCTCCCGAGGTGGTGGTCCACCCCTCCGCGGAGCCGCCCGCCGCATCCAGCTGCGCACCGGAGACCTTCACCGGCACCGCTCCGCGGGCGTGCATCGGCGACAACACCCTGTACTGGCCCGCCGAATGGGACCCCGGCTTCTCCACCACCTCAGCGGTGGAGTCCCCGCAGCTGTACATGTGGCACCTGTCCTACTCCTATGCGGTGTTCCCCGTCGCCGCGACATCCCTGCACAGCTACTACGGAGCACTGCTGGACGGGCTGGAGGGCGATGCCGCGGGCTCCGAGCAGATGCGGCGCCGGTACGCCCTGCAGCAGTCCTGCTTCGGCTCCGCGGCCGCCTTCCAGCAGCCCACCGGCCCCAGGCCCACCGAGAGGGTCGAGGAGTTCGTGACCTCTGCGGAGGCGCAGGCCGATCCGGCCAGCCCCGCCGAGCCGTCGGCCGAGTCCCGGGCGGCGTGGGTGAACGCGGGGCGGGATGCCAACGGTGATCTCTCGCAGTGCATCACCTGGGAGGCGCCGGCCGACCAGGTCGACTGAGCGCGACGTCACCGATGCCACAGGCCTTCCGCCTTGCGTCCTCTCCAGGAATAGTTTAGTTTTGAACTATTGCCACAGGGGTGCACTGCGCCGCCCGGGTCCCACCACTTCGTCAGGAGCGCGACATGCAGTTCGGGGTCTTCTCCATCGCCGACATCACGCCCGACGTGGCCACCGGCAAGGTCCCCACCGAGAACGAGCGGCTGAAGTCCATCGTGGAGCAGGCCAGGCTCGCCGAGCAGGTGGGCCTGGACGTGTTCGCGATCGGTGAGCACCACAACCCGCCGTTCGTGACCTCCTCCCCCACCACCACGCTGGCCTACATCGGCGCGCAGACCGCGAGCATCATCCTCTCTACCGCCACCACCCTGATCACCACCAACGACCCGGTGAAGATCGCCGAGGACTACGCGATGCTGCAGCACCTCACCGGCGGCCGCGTGGACCTGGTGATGGGCCGCGGCAACACCGGCCCGGTGTACCCCTGGTTCGGCCAGGACATCCGCACGGGCATCGAGCTCGCGATCGAGAACTACGACCTGCTGCGCCGGCTGTGGAGCGAGGACGTCGTGGACTGGGAGGGCCAGTTCCGCACCCCGCTGCAGCAGTTCACCTCGACCCCGCGCCCGCTTGACGGCGTGGCCCCCTTCGTGTGGCACGGCTCGATCCGCTCCCCGCAGATCGCCGAGCAGGCCGCGTACTACGGCGACGGCTTCCTGCACAACAACATCTTCTGGCCCATGAGCCACACCAAGCAGATGGTGCGGCTGTACCGCGAGCGCTATGAGCACTACGGCCACGGCACCGCCACGCAGGCCATCGTGGGCCTGGGCGGGCAGGCGTTCATGCGCAAGAACAGCCAGGACGCCTGGAACGAGTTCCGCCCCTACTTCGACGCGGCCCCCGTGTACGGCGGCGGCCCCTCGATGGAGGACTTCACCCGCATGACCCCACTGACCGTCGGCTCCCCGGAGCAGGTGGTGGAGCGCTACCTGACCATGGCCGACCATGTGGGCGACTACCAGCGCCAGATGTTCCTGATGGACCACGCGGGCCTGCCCGCCAAGACCGTCCTGGAGCAGATCGAGCTGCTGGGCACCGAGGTGGTGCCGGTGCTGCGCAAGGAGCTGGACGCCCGCCGCCCGGCCGATGTGCCCGATGCCCCCACCCACCAGACCCTGGTGGCGGCCGCCGAGGCAGAGCGCGGCGCCTTCGACGACGCCTACAGGTTCGAGACCGGGGACAACTGGACCGGGCTGCGCGCGGAGGACTCCCGCAGCGAGAAACGCCTGGCCTGACACCACGCCGACACCCAGCCACCCGCTACCCCGAAGGGAGCACTCCCATGACCGAACCGATCCGCATCGTGGCGCTGGCCGCAGGACTCTCCACCCCCAGCTCCACCCGCATGCTCGCCGACCAGCTCTCCCGCGCCGCCCGCCTCGAGCTGGAGCGCGCGGGCGCGGTGGTGGACGTGCAGACCGTGGAGCTGCGCGAACTGGCGCACGACATCACCGACGCCATGCTCACCCGCTTCACCGGCGAGCGCCTGGGCGTGGTGGTGGAGTCCATCCGCACGGCCGACGCGGTGATCGCGGTGACCCCCGTGTTCAACGTGGGCCCCTCGGGGCTGTTCAAGTCCTTCTTCGACGCGATGGACATCGAGATCTGGAAGGACAAGCCGGTGCTGCTGGGGGCCACGGCGGGCACGCCCCGCCACTCGCTGGCGATCGACTACGCCCTGCGCCCGATGTTCGGGTACCTCAAGGCGCAGGTGGTGCCCACCTCCGTGTTCGCGGCGTCGGCTGATTTCGGTGCCGGGGCCGAGGGGCAGCAGGACCAGGCGCCCCTGGCCTCGCGGGTGCGCCGGGCCGCCGGGGAGCTGGCTGCGATGCTGACCGCGCAGCCCCCGCAGCCTGATGCCGACACGTTCGACGGTGCCGATGGGGCCCGTGCTGTCGCTGACGCCGATGGCGCCAAGGGCGATGCCCATGGCGACGGGAGCAGGCTCGATCTATCCGCTGCCAGCAGCGACGGCACCTTCCGGGACTTCGTGCCCATGGGTGCACTGCTGGGACGGGACTGACAGGCCAGCACTGACCGGGCCAGCGCCGAACGGGCCAGCGCGTCCTGGCCCGTGCTGCTCGACTTGAAGGGGTCGGCACCGAGCCCGGCCCGGAACCAGCAGCGCTTCGTCCGGATGCCGCGTTCCTCTCGCAGCGCCGCCCCGTCGGCTCCGGTCGCACCCGCCCCCACGGGCTTCTCTACCACTGATCCTCGCGCCCTATACATGTCTCAATGCGGGGTGGCCCCCCAACCACCCGCTTTTTGTGACATTGCTCATAGCTCTTCGGCTTGTGGATGACCGAGAGCTGCGGTAAAGCGCACGGGTATCTTGGTCTTTTGTACGAAATCTGGCGACCGGGGAATCGGGGTCGCCATTCCGACGTCGAAGTGGGCAGTGATGACAGGAGTTCTGGATCCGGCCACACCGCTGCAGCCTCCCGCCCCGGCCGTCCAGGTCGGTGAGGTGGAGTCAGCGGTGCACTCCTCGCTGTCCGAACCCCGCTGGCAGGGCGCGCTGCTGGTGGGCCCTCCCGGCATCGGCAAGACCCGCACCATCGATGCCGCGATCGAACGGTTCACCGGGGCCTTCGACATCGAGCGGCTGCTGTGCACCAGCCACCTGTCCAGCCAGCCCTACGGCTGCTTCGAGCTGCTCGCCTCCGACGGCGCCGCCCTGCTGTCGGCCGATCCGCTCTCCGCGTACGCGATCGTCACCAGCTCCCTGCGCGAACGCGCCCAGGGGCGACCGGTGCTGCTGGTGATCGACAACTGCGACCGCATCGATGAGCTGTCGGGCTCACTGGTGGCCCAGCTGGTGCGGCAGCGGGAGGTGTCGCTGCTGGCCGCCACCGACACGCTGACCGCCCCCGTGGATCTGATCTCCGCTCTGTGGCTGGAGCGCCGCATCCGCCGCATCGACCTGGACGGCCTGGACCGCAGCGCCACCAAGCGTCTGCTGGAGCGCACCCTGGGCGGGGAGGTCTCCCCACGCGCCGTGGACACGTTCTGCACCGCCACCGGCGGCAATCCGCAGCTGCTGATCGAACTGGCCCGCCACCAGCGCCAGCGGGGAACCCTCGAACTGGACGACGACACCTGGCTGCTGACCGCGCCCCTGGACTACGGGGGCGGCCCCCACGTGACCGACAACCGGCTGGGCCGACTCAGCCCCACCGACCGCGACGTGGTGCTGACCATCGCGCTGGTGGAGGCCGTGCCCATGTCGGTGCTGCTGAAGATCGTTAACGCCGACGTGGTCGGATCCCTGCTGTGCACCGGCCTTCTGCGCACCTCCACCGGTCCGCGCAGCACCGTCACCCTGGCCGAGCCCGCCCTGTCGGAGATGCTCGCCCACTCCCTCCCCCCGGTCCGCCGGCTGCGGCTGTGGGAGGCGCTGCGCGCGGTGGTGGACCCCGCGACCCTGCCGCCGGAGAGCCGGCTGGGGTTCGCGCGCTGCGCGGTGCGCTGCCGCACCCCTGTCGAGCCCTGGCTGGTCGAGTCGGGGGCCGCTCACGCCTTGGCCCGCGGCGACGCTCATCAGGTGCTCGAACTGGCCGCTCACGGTGACGACTCCGATCCTCGCCTGCAGCTGCAGGTGGCGCGCAGCCTACACACCATGGGCCGTTTCGAGCAGATGCACGCCGTCCTGGAGCCGCTGGACCACCACCCCGATCCCGAGATCGCCGAGGGCGCGTACATCCTGCGGCTCGGCCTCTCCCACCCCATCGGGGACGCCCCTGAGCTGCCGCCGCACGTGGCCCGCCGGGGATCCGCGCAGCTGCGGGTCGCGCAGGCCCGGCGGTTCGTGCGCGGTGCTCGGTTCACCGAGGCCATCGAGCTGTGCGCCCCCATCAGCCACGACCTCGAGGTGCCCCCCGTCCTGCGGGCCGCTGCTGCCGCTCGCCAGGGCGAGTCGCTGATCGCCATCGGCAAGGTGGCCGAGGGCCTGGGGTACGCGGCCCGGGCCCTGCAGATGCTCGAGCTGAGCAACCCTTCCCCGTCGGACCTGCTGACCGTGTACTACAGCCTGTTCAGCTCCTTCCAGCTCTCCGGTGCCGTGGAGTTCACCGATGCGGTGATCGAGTCGATGCGGTCCCTGAGCTCCTCCGACTCGGGGGCCCAGGTGATCTTCGGCATCGAGGCGCTGCGCCGCGGCCGGGTGCGCTACGCGCTGTCGGTGCTGACTGCCTGCGCAGGGGAGCTGCAGCGTGATGACGCGCTGGGGATCAGCGGTGTCACCGATGCGGCCCGGCGCCTGGCACTGAAGCTGCTGGACCCCGAGGTGGAGCTGCCCGACCCCGAGCCCCTGCAGCCGATGACCCCCTGGGACTGGCAGCTGGAGCAGCGGGCCCGCTACATGCGGTGGGCGGAGATAGCCGTTACCGACCGCGAGCAGGCGGGCGAGGGAATGCAGCAGCTGGCGCAGCAGATGAAGGACGACGGCGGGCTGATCGGGGCGATCCACATCCTGATCCAAGCTGCGAACTGCGGGAACATGCCGGCTGCGGAGGAGCTGGCCGATCTGCCTGCCCCCGTCGGCGCACCCGTGATGACGCTGGCCCGCACCCTGGGACGAGGCCTGCAGCGCGGCAGCGTCCCGGAGCTGCTGGGCGCCGCGACCCTCGCCGAGACCCAGGGCGACCTGGTGCTGGCGCACTCGGTGGCGGAGCAGGCCCTGGACCTGGCCCGCGGCCATGGCGACCGCAGCGAGATCCGCCCCGCTCGTGCCCGCGCCGGCCGCGCCTACCGGCTGATGCGGCAGGCACGCGGGCTGGAACGGCCCGCCACACCGCTGAGCGACTTCGAGCGGGAAGTGGCCGAGGCCGCGGCCGCAGGCTTTACCAGCCAGGAGCTGGGCACCCGCTTCCACCTCTCCGCCCGCACCGTGGAGTGGCACCTGGACAAGATCTACCAGCGGCTGCACGTCAGCTCCCGCCGTGAACTGCGCCAGGCCCTGCGCGAGGACAGCGAGGTGACCTGATGCCCACCACCCGGGTGCTGATCGGCCGCGACGAGGAGCTCGCCCTGGCCCAGGCCGTGCTGCGCTCGCCGCGCGGCGGCGGGCTGCTGGTGCACGGCCCCACGGGGGTGGGCAAGACCGCGTTCGCCCACAGGGTGATGGCCGACCTCGGGGCGGAGGTCCGCTGGGTGCAGGCCGACCGGGTGCTGGCCCGCTACCCCTACGGGGCCCTGGCCCCGCTGCTGGACCCCCAGTCCCCGCCCCCGCCCGGAAGCGAACCGGCGCTGATCCGGCGCGCGGTGGTGCAGTCGCTGAACTCGGCAGGGCCCGAGCCCTCCGCGGTGGTGGTCGATGACGCCGACGAGCTGGACGTGCCCAGCAGCACCGTGCTCTCCCAGCTGGTGATGGCCGGCAGGATCCGCCTGGTGGTGCTCTCGCGGCAGCACCCCGCGGTGTCCACGCAGTTCGAGACGCTGGTGCACGACGGGATGCTCACCGCGCTGGAGATGGTGCCGCTGGGGCCGGATGACATCCGCGACCTGCTGCTGGAGCGGCTGGGCGGCCACATCCCCTCCACCTTGGAGGACTACTTCATCCACCGCTGCGACGGCAACCCCCGCATCCTGGACAGCTGGCTCACCGCGGCCCGCGAACAGGCCGTGGTGCGCGGCAGCAACGGCGTGTGGCTGCTCACCGGCCGCCAGCTGCAGTCCTCCCCAATGGTGCGGGACACCGGGCGCCAGTTCCTCGCCGCGATGGACGCCCGCACCCGCACCGCCGCAGACCTGATCGCCCTGGCCGGTGGCCTCCAGGTGGCCGACGCCGTCGACGCCGGCCTGGGAGACGAGGTGGACCTGCTGATCCGCTCCGGACTGTGCAGGGTCGACGAGCGGGGCGCCCCCAGCGTCCACTTCACCAGCCGCGCCTCCGCAGACCTGCACCGCGCCACCATCCCCCAGGGCCGCAGCGTCGTGCTGCGCACCGGGATCGGCCGCAAACTCACCCCCTCCGAGGGCGGTCTGCATGAACGGATGAACTGGATCATCTGGTCGCTGACCTGCGGAATCGACCTGGACCCCGAGCTGCTCGGCACGACCGCCCGCGAGGCGCTCCGATACGGCGAACCGCTGCTGGCCCACACCATGCTGAGCAGCGTGGCCTGCGAGGACCTCTCTGCCCCGTACCAGCTGAACCTGGTGACCGCAGTGTGCGATGTGAACCGGGCACTGCTGGCCTCGGACATCCTGCTGCAGGCACTGCCGCAGCTGACCACCACCGCCGACGTGGACCGCTCCGCTCTGCTGTGGGCCCGGATCGTGCTGCGCCTGGACACCCCCGCGGAGGAGTTCGGCGATGCGGTCCAGAAGTGGCGCACCCGCATCGGCGGCGCCGGTCCCAGCCCGGACCTGATCTCGCGGCGCGATCAGCTCGCGGACCTGCTGACGGAGGTGCTGTCCCCGCCGGGGGGCCGACTCACCGACCTCAGCCACTACGAGACCCTGACCGCTGGGGACGACAACGGTGCTGTGAAGGCCCTGGCCATGGTCGTGCTGAGCGGGCACCATGCCCACCGCGCGCACCGCGCCGTCGCCCAGGACCTCGCGCAGCAGGCCGCGGCCATCGGCGCCACGTTCGACAGCGCCGCTGACATCTACCGCCTGCTACGCCGCGCCCACCCCGGGCTGTCCACCAGCCTGCCGAGCCCCTTCCCTCCCTCGGCAGAACCGCGGTGCGCCGACCCGGCCCACCTGGCCCAGGAGACCGGACCCGGGGAATTCGAACGGGGCTTCCGAGAATCCCGTCGCGGCCATTACGCCCAGGCCGCGCACCACCTGCGGATCGCGACAGAAGCCCTGACCGTGTGGGACGACCGACAGCTGCTGCCTCTGGCCCTGGCCAGCGCCGCGTTCGCAGCCGCACAGGTGCCGGACATCCCCACCACGGACAGCTTCCTGACCCGGCTGCGGAGCGTGGACGCGCAGGGCACCCCGGAGATGCAGGTCATGACCCGCGCCACCGAGCTCGCCGCCAGGAGGCAGCGGGGGGATGCCCAGGCCGATGCCCAGCAGCTGCTCGAATGCACCCAGCAGGCGCGGGAGATGGGCAGCCTGGCCGTCGAGGCCGAGATCCACCTGCAGGCCCTCACCACCGGGCTCACCAGCACCATCACCGCCATGCCCTGCCCCACCACGCTGGATCCGCGGGTCAGCGACGGACGAGTGCTGCTGGCGGTCCGGATCGGCGCGGCCCTGCGCAGCGAGGACAGCAGCGAGCTCACCGAGCTGGCGAACACGGTGCGGGGCTGCCCGGCACTGCTGAGGACCCTCGCCGAGGAAGCTCGGCAGCGTGCCCGCCGTGACGGCAGCTCCCAGAAGGCGGCACAGGCCACCGATCTGCTGCGCGCCGCCGACCCCCAGGTCAGAACGGGCCTCAGCCGGCGTGAACGGGAAGTGGCCGAGGCGATCCTGGAGGGGCTGTCCAACGCGGAGATCGCGGACAAGCTGGGCGTGAGCACCCGCACCGTCGAGGGCCACGTGTACCGCCTGTACCGGCGGCTGGGCATCGGCCGCCGCACCGAGTTGACCACGGAGCACCTGGATCCCGTCGGCGCCCCCGCCACCTCCGTCTGACCCGCAGCACACTTTCGAGTACTCCCCGGATCTTGGTCCCGGCTCGGCAGTGATCGAGTAGTGGTGCGCCGCCGGTGCCCGCCGCCATCCGGTCCCCGTCGAGTACTCGATGCCGCCCGACCCTCGCCGGCCGACTACTCGATCCGCCGCACACCCCGCAGTCCCGTAACGACCACCGGTGCGTCCATGCAGGTCAGCGCCCACGATGGAACCCGACGTTTCTATCAGGGGGTTTCCTACATGACCGCGTTGGATCACCGACGCACGATCACTGCACGGGTTGCGAGCATCGTGCCCACCACGCCCTGGTCGCCGGCCCTGCGCTTCGAGATCAGCGCCACCGGTCTGGTGCTCGCCACCGCCGTGCTGGTGGCCGGCACCGTCGCCCGCACCGCCGACGCCCCCATGACCATCTGGGCCTGGACCGGGATCTGGGTGCTGCTGACGCTGCTGCTGGGCACCCGGCCGCCGGTGCGGGCGCTGCGCACCAACGTGGAGATGCCGCTGATGGCCGGCGGTCTCACCCTGATCGGCTCGGTGATGCTGGACCAGGTGGTGCCGGTGATCCCCGCGATGCCCGCCCATGTGACGCTGCTGGTGGCGCTGTCCACCCTCACCGCGATCCTGCGGGCCCTGCTCACCGGCGTCTGCCGGCCCCGCTCGGTGGAGCTGGTCCTGGAGGGGTCTGGCAGTCCGGTCCCCCGCCGTGGCCGCTGCCGCCTGCCGGTGCGGAT
Organism: Brachybacterium sp. p3-SID1565; assembly: GCF_025143785.1. NCBI lineage: Bacteria > Bacillati > Actinomycetota > Actinomycetes > Micrococcales > Dermabacteraceae > Brachybacterium > Brachybacterium sp. p3-SID1565. Next base: position 985 of record NZ_JAMBDS010000047.1, on the reverse strand, counting down.
CTCCCCCTCGATCCTGCGCGACCCGGTGGCGCTGGCCCGCGTGGTGATGGTGAGCGTGGAGCAGTTCGACGCCGAGTACGTGGACCTGTGCCCCGGGATCGACCCGCACGATGCGACCGTGCTGGCCTGGGAGCTGCGCACCTACGGGGTGAGCGTGCGTATGCCGCTGTCGGGCATCCCCGTGCGCGGGTCACGCCTGTCGACGGTGACCGACACCGACGCCACCCTGCTGGTGCTGGCCCCGCCGCGGCAGTCGCTGCGGGTGCGCCTGCTCAAGCGCACCTTCGACACCATCGGCGCGGCCGTGCTGCTGCTGATGCTGTCCCCGCTGCTGCTGGTGGTGGCGTGGCTGATCCACCGCGATGACCCCGGCCCGATCATGTTCCGCCAGGAACGCGTGGGCCTGGACGGCCGCACCTTCAGGATCTGGAAGTTCCGCACGATGTGCGTCGATGCCGATGCGCGCCTGGCCGCGCTGCTGCGTGAGCAGGGCCGCGACGGCACCCCCCTGTTCAAGGTGGAGGATGATCCGCGCATCACAGGTCCGGGGCGCTTCCTGCGTCGGTACTCGATCGACGAGCTGCCGCAGCTGCTGAATGTGCTGGACGGGTCGATGAGCCTGGTGGGCCCGCGTCCGCAGCGCCCCGCCGAGGTGGCGCTGTACACCGGGCACGCCTCCCATCGGCTCGGGGTGCGCCCCGGCATGACCGGGCTGTGGCAGGTGAGCGGCCGCTCCAACCTGTCGTGGCAAAAGGCGCAGGAGCTGGATGTGTTCTACGCCCACAACTGGTCGTTCGCGATGGATGTGGCGATCATCGGCCGGACCGTGCGGGCCGTGCTCGCGGCGGACGGAGCGGTGTGATGGACACTGATCCGCTGCGCGTGGTGCACCTGATCCACTGCCCCAAGGTGGGGGGAGTGGAAGCCGCTGCTGCCCATCTGCGTGAGCACTGCACGGGCCTGGACTATGCACTGGCGGCGCTAG
>NZ_JAMBDS010000046.1:0-25613 GCF_025143785.1 Brachybacterium sp. p3-SID1565 | reverse complement strand
CTAAGGCGCGAGCGCGGACCCCGGTGGGTCACCGATCGCGGTCACGGCAGTACTTCGGCGGTCAGGACATGCTGTGTGCTCAGCTCAGATGGCCGGCCCGCCCGCCCCAGCCGGTATCAGGCGTTCAGCACCTGCATCATGCCGGGAAGGTCCTCGGCGAGGTTGTCCCTCCACAGGCCCCACTCGTGGGTGGCGCCCTCGATGAGGGCGAACTCGTGGTCGATCCCCGCGGCGGCGAGGGCGTCGGCGAAGCGCCGCTGGTTGGGGTGCACCACGTTCTCGATGAGGTCCGCTCCGATCTCCCCGAGCTTCGCCTCGAACTGTCGCAGCAGGTCGCCGTGGGCGTGGAGGCCGTCGAACAGGTCATCCCACGGCCCATCGCCCGTGCGCAGGAACACCCGCTTGCCTCGGTATGTCTCGATGTTGTCCATCGGGTTGTACCCCTTGGCGATCTTTGGGTACGGGTGATGGCCCCACGTGGCCCCGGGAAGGTTCGAGGTGCCGAAGTACTTCTCCGCGTCGAAGCCCGGGCACACCCAGATCGCGCCGGCGACCGCGGCACCGTCCACGGTGGCCGGGTTGCAGTCGGCCGGTCCGGAGTAGGAGCTCACCGAGCGGAAGTGGCCCCAGTACCGCTGGCCCAGCGCCAAGGCGCCCCATCCGCCCATGGAGAGTCCTCCGATGGCCATCGCTTCGGGGCGGGTGCGGAAGTTCGAGTGCACGAACGGCAGCACCTGGTCCATGATGAAGGTCTCCCAGGCGGCTTCGCGGCCGGGCAGCGGGAAGTTGGCGTTGGAGTAGAAGCTTCCCGCGCCGCCGTCGGGCATCACCACGATGACCTCGTGCTTCTCGGTCTGCTCGATCACGCCGCCGATGTTGGTCCAGTCCTGGTAGAAGCCTCCGCGGCCGTGAAGCAGCACCAGCACCGGGTAGTGCCGGTCCGGGCTGGACTCGTAGCTGGGCGGCACCGTCACCCTCACCGACGGCGGGAAGGTCTTCACCATGCCGCCGGTGTCGAAGCGGAAGTCCACCGAGCGGATGTCGGGATGGATCCAGGGGCTGCCGTCGATCATCCGCAGTCCAGCTGCGTCGTGGAACCCGCTCAGTGCTGACGCGCTCGCGGCAGCTGCGGCGCCGACGGCGATCATCGGGGCCAGGGCGGCAGCGCCCTTCAGCAGGGAGCGGCGGGACGGGCTGATCGCCGGTCGATCAACGGTGAGGCTGGTGATCGGGTCGATGTGGTGCGTGGGCGGCATGGTGACTCCTCATCAGGGGCGGTCGTCGTCAAGGGACTCACGTTCCGGTGCACTGACATCTATGGCACGCTCGTGACGCGGACCACTTTTACGTGGCCCTATGAGGGAGCGCAAAGTTCCCAGGTGGGACCGGCGTGTTGCTGATGGGTAACTCATGGCCCAAACGTCGTGACGGTGGGACATAAGTGCTGGTCAGCAGCACAGGGGGAGGTACTTTCGTACCGGTTCGGCCGCCCGCCTCCGGGGCGTTCTCGGTGTCCGGAGCGCTGGGAAGAGGAGCGAGATCATGTCGGCGCCCGTGGAGTCGAGAAGAAGAAGGCGCCCGTGGAGTTGAGAAGAAGAAGAATAGGTCCCCTCGCCGTTGAGGGAACCTTGCGAAGAACCGTAGCCCAGGATCGAGAGGCGTAGATCACAACGGGGTCACGATCCGGGTCTTCGTGCTCTGGACGGGATGCCGCCGAGGGGACTCCTCCGCGCGCCCCTCCCCACCCTGCCGGATCGCCCCTACGATGGGGGGATCGTTGTCGCGACCAGCCGTTCCGGGCGTCGCGACCGCTGCTGACCAGTCACGACATGAGGATCGAGATGACACTGCGCATCGCCGTGTTCGGCGAGAACCGGCACGAGAAGGTGGACCCGAAGGTCCAGGAGATCTACCCCGAGGGCATGCACACCGTGATCGCCGACGGCCTGCGTGAGACCCTCGCCGCCGACGGTGTCGACGCCGAGGTGCGGATCGCCCTGCTCGACGACATCGAGCAGTCCCTCTCGGAGGAGGCCCTGGCCCAGACCGACGTGCTGACCTGGTGGGGGCACATGGCCCACGGCGATGTCCCCGACGAGGTCGCCGAGCGTGTGGTGCGCCGCGTGCACGAGGGCATGGGCCTGATCGCCCTGCACTCCGCCCATTACGCCAAGGTGTTCAAGAAGCTGATGGGCACCACCTGCAACCTGCTGTGGCGCAACGAGGGCGAGGAGGAGCGGGTGTGGACCGTCAACGGCTCCCACCCCATCGCCCGTGGCGTCCCCCACCCGATCGTGATCCCTGAGCAGGAGATGTACGGGGAGATGTTCGACATCCCCGCTCCGGACGAGCTGGTGTTCGTCTCCTCCTTCGCCGGTGGCGAGGTGTTCCGCTCCGGCTGCGTGTTCCGCCGCGGCAAGGGCAAGTTGTTCTACTTCAGCCCGGGCGATCAGGAGTACCCCGTGTACCGGCAGGCGGAGATCCGCCGCGTCCTGGCCAACGCCGTGGTGTGGGCCCGCCCGGAGGACCGCCCGGCCGCACCGGTCAAGATCGACAACGCCCAGCGCGACTGGTTCCGCGCTGCGGACGAGGAGGGCACCACGCGTGTCATCTGAGGTCCTCACCCACGCTCCCGGAGTGCACACCCCCGGCGCAGACGAGGCTCTCGGCACCCCCGCCCCGGGGGAGGCGCGCGCCGAGGCGCAGGCCCGTGCCCGACAGGCCGCACGGATCCCCGCCGACCGTCCTGCGCGGGTGGTCATCGTCGGCGCCGGTCTGATGGGCGACTGGTGGGCACGCGAGGTGGTCGACAGCCCCGTCGCCGAGCTCGTGGGCATCGCCGATCTGGTCGACGGTGCGCCGCAGCGGGTGATCGCCGGCTGCGGCGCTGCGGATCCCGCGTCGATCGCCGTGGGAGCCGACGGTGTCGACCTCGCCCTCGAGGTGGGGGCCGACATCCTCATCAATCCCACGGTGCCCGTGGCCCACCATCCGGTGACCGTGCGGGCCCTGCACGCCGGCATCCCGGTGCTGGGGGAGAAGCCCGTCACCGAGACGCTGCCCGAGGCGATCAGCCTGGTCGCCCACGCGGAGATCACCGGCGTGCCGTTCATGGTGTCCCAGTCGCGCCGGTTCTTCCCCCAGGTGCGCCAGCTGCGCCAGTTCGTGGCCGACCATGGACCCACGGTGATCACCAGTGCGTTCTTCTCCCTGTTCGAGGAGCACGAGGGGTACCGCCGCCACCAGCTGCACCCGATGCTGCGCGACATGGGCATCCATGCCTTCGACACGGCCCGGTACGTGCTGGGCACCGACCCGGTGGCGGTCACCGCCCGCGGTGCTCGCCCCGAGTGGAGCGTGTACGACCACGACGCCACCGTCACGGCCACCTTCGAGATGTCCGACGGCTCGCTGTTCGTCTACAACGGCACCTGGAACGCCCGCGGCGCCACCACCTGGTGGAACAGTGAATGGCGGATCGGTGCCCAGCACGGCACCGCCACCTGGGACGGCAGCGGCCTGCCGGTCCTCACCACCGCTGATGAGGAGGAGACAGCGCGCCTTCAGGCCTGGATCGCCGAGCAGCCGGACCCGGATTCGCAGCCGGATCAGATCGCCGCCTCGCTCATCGAGTTCGTCACCGCTCTGCGCGAAGCGCGCACCCCGATGTGCGAGGTCCACGAGAACCTGCTGAGCTTCGCGATGGTCGAGGCGGCTGTGGCCGCCGTGGACCATGGGACGCGCATCGAGATCGATCCGCTGCTGGAGGAGGCCAAGGAGCAGGCGATCGCCGCCGAGACCCACCCTGAGGCGCGCGCCCTGATGCAGTCCTGGACCTCGGTGCGGGACGTGCTGGACGCCTGGCAGGAGGCCCAGGGCTAGGACCGGGGCACTGCGAGGGAGCATCCATGGCCCTCACCCCTGCCCGGTTCGCCCGGCCCGCGTTCGCCCTGGAGGTGAGCATCGTGACCGGCGGCGCCTCCGGCATCGGCCGGGCGCTCGCGACACCGCTGCTCCAGCGCGGCGGGCGCGTGATCATCGCGGACAGGGACGCAACCGCCGCCGCCAGTTTCGGGTCCTGTGCTCGAACAGTGCTCGGACATGAGGAACGCCCCCCATCGCGCAGGAGAACCTGCAGATGAGGGGCGTTTCCTTCGGCGCGCCCGGAGGGATTCGAACCCCCAACCTTCTGATCCGTAGTCAGATGCTCTATCCGTTAAGCTACGGGCGCCCGTCGGTGAAGCCGACCTGCACGATTTTAGTGGGTTGGCGGTGGTGGTGCCAATCCTGCGTGCATGAAGCTCCTCACACGACGGTCAGGCCGAGAACTCCGGGCCCGTCACCAGCTGGGGTTCTGCGGGTTCTGGGGCGGCTGCTGGGGGTCCTGGGGCGGCTACTGGGGATTCTGGGGCGGCTGGCCCCATGGCTGATCCTGTCCCGGCTGTGCCTGGCCCCACTGCTGATCGGAACCGGCCTCGCCCTGACCGGGCTGACCCTGGCCCCAGGACTGCCCCTGCGCCGGCGGGGACTGCTGAGCGGAGCCGTTCCACTGGTGGCTGCCCTGCGGGGCCGGCGGCACCGCGGGGGAGCCCTGGTGGGCAGCGAACGGGGGAACGGGGGAGGAGCTCTGCGCGCCCGGCGCCGGTGAGGCCGGGGCACCCGGAGCCTGCGGGACGGCCGGGGCGCCCGCCGCAGAGGAGGAGCCGTAGCCGACCGGGGCCGAGGCGGGGGTCTTCCCCTTCTTCCGGGAGCGCATGAAGAGGAAGGCGCCCAGGGCGAGAGCGAGCAGCAGCAGGAAGCCCAGCACCACCACGGCGATCACCACGATCAGCCAGGGGAACCCGCCCCCGGCCTCGGCGACGATGTCCACGCCTTGGAAGAACTCCGAGATGTCCGTGTAGGTGACGGTGTTGCCGTCGATGGTGCCGCCCTTGGACTCCAGCACCTTGCCCGGGAAGCTGAAGGTCATGTGGAAGTCGATGTCGGAGATGCCCAGCAGCGACAGGTCCTCCTCGGTGAACTCCTCGTCGCCGAAATTCATCACCAGGTTGAGCTTGCCGTCCTCCTCGGTGACCCGGAAGGAGCTGTTGTAATCGGAGCTGTCGGCCTGACCGGTGATGCGGCAGCCCCACAGGTCACCCTCCTCGTAGGGCTCCGGTACCGCGTCGTCGATCGAGGGCTGTTCGCCACGCATGGCCTCGCACATCTCGGCGGCGGAGTTGTACTCCGTCTCCATCAGGGACTTCGGTATGGCGATGTCCATCGTCGTGACGACGTCCTCGGCGCTGTTGACCTCGATGTCGGCGTGGAGGCGGCAGCCGGCCAGCACGAGCAGGAAAGGGATGAGCAGAGCGGCGGTCAGTCGCCGACGCCACGAGAGGGTGTTCATGATGCCCCTGAGGGTGGAGGAGGAGTGGTGGGCGCGCCGAGCGGTCAGCATCGGCCACACGGCCAGCGTACCGTCCCAAATGTCGATCTGCCCTGGGGAGAACTCCCCATCTCGCTGGCGCTTCGAGGCCGGATCGGTCCGCCAACGGCTCGGGGCGGGACCCGCCGGCTTCGGACGCGTTCAGTCGTCCGTGCCCGGCGCGGGATTCGAGGAGGAGCTGCTCCCCGACGCGGCGTCGTCGCGCGACAGGGCATCAGCGGCGGCGGCCCGCACCGTGTCCGCGGCGGTGCCGACGGCGTCGGCCGCGGCGCGCACCGGGTCGGCGGCGGAGGAGCCAGGCGGCATGGCCTCGCCGAACACCGGTGACGGCTGGGGGCGCTTGGGGGCGATGCCGTCCCCGGAGGAGACCCCGCGGATGCGGCGCACCACCCACGGCCCCAGATGCTCGCGGGCCCATTGCAGGTCCTCATGCCGGGCCTCGCGGCGCGGCCGGGGCTCATCCAGCTCGTCGCCGAGCTCGATCCGGTCCAGCTCGTGGGGGACGCCCAGGGTGTCCAGCACCTCCACGGCGATGGTCTGGTGGCCGGTGGGGGAGAAGTGCAGGCGGTCCTCCGCCCACATCACCGAATGGGTGAGCGCGCGCAGCGACCACAGGTCCACCACGGCTGCCCCGTGGCGCCGCGCCACCGCCCGGATGTTCTCGTTGTAGACCGCGACCCGCCCTCGGATCAGGTTGAACACCGGAGTGTCGCCCACGTCCGGTCCGGTCCACAGAATCACGGTGGCACCGCCGGCCGCGAGCTGCGCGACGGCGTCATCCATCGCCGAGGCGATCTCATCCGGGTCGCCCCTCCGGATCACGTCGTTGCCGCCTGCGAAGATGCTGATCAGATCCGCGTCGAGGGCGAGGGCCGGCTCGAGCTGCTCCTCGAGGATCTGGCGGTACAGCCGTCCCCGGATCGCCAGGTTCGCGTAGCTGAAGTCCGGCACGGTGCGGCCCAGCTCCGCCGCCACGCGGTCCGCCCAGCCGCGGTGCCCGCCGGGGACCATCGGATCGGGGTCACCGATGCCCTCGGTGAAGGAATCGCCGAGGGCGACGAAGCGATGCCAGGGATGAAGGGCCTGCCCACCAGGGCCGGCTGCTCCCGCACCGGTGCTCGCGGACCCGTCAGCAGATGGATCCGCGGGGTCCGGGACAGGCGGGGGAGCGGGGCTGGGGGACGCTGTTGCCACGTCGTTCACTTCCAGAACATCAGCATGCCGCCGCCCATCATCATCAGGCCGAACCCGGCCGCGAGATTCCAGTCGCCGATCGGCAGCGGCAGGGTGCCGGCGGAGAGGTAGTAGGTCACAAGGTACACCAGGCCCAGGATCAGCAGGGCCACCGCCGTGGGAGCGAGCCACTGCGGGTTCATCTGCGAGGCAGCGGCGACCCGTCGGCCGCGGCGCGCACCCTCGCTGCTCGCCGGCTTGCGGGCCGCGGTGGAGCGCGAGGCGTCCTTGGCCCTCTCGCCCACCTCGCCGGTGGCGGCGCTGGTGGAGGAGCGCTTGCGGCGCGCCGGGTCCTTGCCGGTCGCGTCCTCGGACTCCGGGTCCTTCCCCTTCGAGCCCGCAGCAGCGCCCTTGGCCTTCGCACGCCTGCGCGCGCCCGGGGTGACCTCGCTGCGCTCGCCGTCGGTGTCATCGCCCTCGAGCGTCGACCCCCGGGGCGCGTCGTCCCTGCCGACGGGCGCGTCGTCCCCGTCGACGGCCGTGCCGGACTCCTCGTCCGCGGTGCCCGTGGCCTCGTCGTCCTCCGGGAGCTCTTCGAGGTGCTCCGTCCCGGACGTGGCAGCTGCCGGCGCCGCCTTCGCCCGTGCGGACCGCTTCCTCTTGCTCCTGGCCATTCCTCGGTGCTCCCTCACTCCTGCTGACCGCGCCATAGCGCGGTGATCCGCGGAAGCGGACCTTGGCTTAGGGTAATGGCCGTCGGGCGACTGCGCGAAAGGCGGGAGGGAACCATGGACCCACGACCCCCGGACCCTGCCGCTCCCGATCCCGGTGAGCGCACCGCCGCTCCCGATCGGGGCGAGCGCACCTCCGGGCCCGTCCAGCCGGACTCACCGGGGACACAGGTCCCCGCCTCCCGGCGAGAGTTCGCCGGGCGCCTGGGCGTGGGCCTGGTGATGGCGGCCTGCGGTGTGCTGTTCGTGACCACCTCCCGCATCTCGGGCGGGGGGTCGATCCGCGATGAGTCCAGCAGTGTGGCCGAGGTGCTGCGCGAGCGTGACCGCACCATCGGATCCCTCACGGACTCCGCGGCCGACAAGCGCGCCCGCATCGATGAGCTCACTCGCAAGGGCGGCGGCAGTGAGCACCGCACCCAGCTGGTGGCCGACGCGGTGGGCCTCAGCTCCGTCGTCGGCCCCGGGGTGCGGGTCACGCTCTCCGATGCCCCCACCAGTGCGCTGGGCAGCATCCCCGGGGTCACGCCTGACGACCTGGTGGTCCACCAGCAGGACATGGAGGCCTTCATCAACGCCCTGTGGGCCGGTGGGGCCGAGGCGATGATGCTGCAGGACCAGCGGGTGATCAACGGCAGCGCCTTCCGCTGCGCGGGCAACACTCTTCTGCTCGAGGGCCGCGTGTACTCGCCCCCGTTCGTGATCACCACCATCGGTGACCCCGACGCCCTCATGGCCGCGCTGGACAGTGCCCCGAGCGTGGCGCTGTACCGCGAGTGGGTGGACTACGTGGGCCTGGGGGAGCGCTCCGAGACGATCGACGAGGTGACCCTGCCGGCCTTCGAGGGCTCGCTCACCATCGACGTGGCGAGGGCCGGATGAGTCGGGGACGCCGCCGCGCCGACGGGACGGCCCGAGGCGCGCACAGGGCCAAGCGCACCTCGCTGCTGGGCGGGGCGATCGGGGTGCTCGGCGAACTGCTCCTGACCCTCGGCGCCCTGATGCTGTTGTTCCTGGTGTGGCAGCTGTGGTGGACGGATGTGGTCGCCGACCGCGAGCAGGACACCATCGTCGCCGAGCTCGACCAGCAGTGGGGCGAGGCGGAGCAGGCCATCGCCGCCCCCCAGGACGGCCCTCCGCCGGTGCCCGACACCCTGGGCGACACCATGGTGTGGGGCACGATGCACGTGCCCGAGTTCGACCGGCAGCGAGTGCCCCTGGCCGAGGGCGTGAGCCTGGAGAAAGTGCTCAACGTCAAGGGCGTGGGTCACTACCCCGAGACGGCACTGCCGGGCCAGGTGGGCAACTTCTCCGTGGCCGGGCACCGCAACACCTACGGCCGCCCCTTCGAGGGCATCGCCCGCCTGGAGGAGGGCGATGCGATCGTGATCGAGACGGCCGAAGCCTTCTACGTCTACGAGGTGACCGAGTCGCTGGTGGTGATGCCCGATGCGGTCGAGGTCATCGCGCCCACCCCCGGGCAGCCCGGTGTGGAGCCCACCGAGGCGATGCTCACCCTGACTGCGTGCCACCCCATGTACTCGGCGCGCGAGCGGTACATCGTGCACGCCGAGTTCGCCTACTGGACCGACCGTGCCGACGGCATCCCCGAGGCCCTCGCACCCAACGGACAGGAGGGCTGATGTACGCCTGGATGTTCCGCCGCCTGCCCGGCCCGCTGTGGGTGCGGATCCTGATCACGCTGGTGATCCTGGCCGCCCTCGTGGTGGTGCTGTTCGGCTGGGTGTTCCCCGCCATCTCCCCCTACATGCCGTTCAACGACGGTCTGGTCGGATCGCCGTCCCCAGGTGCCGGCGGCACCGCAGGAATGGGCGCGGCCTGATCACAGGACCACCCCACGAAGCGGCCCGATCACGCACACTGCGGCGCGACTGGGCCTGATCACAGGGTGCCGCGGCGCGGCCGGCCTCAGCCGGTGGTCAGCAGCGGTGCCAGGCCGCAGGAGCGCTCCTCGGCGTCGATCCCGTCGCACAGCTCCAGGAACCGCGCCAGCATCAGATGGCCGTTCTCAGTGAGCACCGACTCGGGATGGAACTGCACCCCGTGCAGCGGCAGCTCACGGTGCGCCAGGCCCATCACGATGCCGCTCGCGGTGCGGGCCGTGACCTCGAGCTGATCGGGGATCGTCTCCGGGACCACCGTCAAGGAGTGGTACCGGGTGGCCGTCATCGGACTGGGCGCACCCTCGAACACGCTGCGCCCCTCATGCACCAGCTCGCTGGTGCGCCCGTGCATCAGCTCCGGGGCGTGCTCCACGGTGGCCCCGTAGAACTGCCCGAGGGCCTGGTGCCCCAGGCACACGCCCAGCATCGGCACCTGGTCGTCCGCACACGTGCCGATCACGTCCAGGGAGCGGCCGGCAGTGGTGGGGCTGCCCGGCCCGGGGGAGACCAGCACCCCGGCGAAGCCGCTCAGGTCGATGCTGCCGTCCTCGTGCTGCGGCACCCGGTCGTTGCGCACCACCGTGCAGTGCGCGCCCATCTGCTCGAGGTAGCCCACGATCGTGTAGACGAAGCTGTCGTAGTTGTCGATCACCAGGATCGGGGTGGGGGAAGGCCCGGTGCGGGCCGGCTCCGGCTCAGCCACCGTTGCCTCTGCCGTTGCCCCGACCGCTGTTGTTCCCGGGGCCGGAGTTCGGGTTGTCGCCACCCTTGTTGGGGTTCGGGTTGTCGCCACCCTTGCTGTTGTCGTCTGCCGGATCGGTGGGCGGGTCGTCCCCGGGGTCGTCCGTGGGGCTGGGCTCCTCGGTGGGCTCCGGGTCAGTGGTCGGTTCGGGGTCGGTGGTGGGCTCGGGCGTCGGCTCGGGCCCGCGGGAGATGACCACCGTGATGGTGGAGCCGCGCTCCACCTGCTCCTGCGCGGCGGGCTCGGTGCGGATCACCGACCCCTCGGGCACCGAGTCGTGGTACTCGCGCTGGGGGTTGGCGCCGAACCCTCCGGCATCCTGGAGGATCTGCTGCGCCTCCTCGTACGTGCTGCCCACGACGTTGGGCACCGCCACCGGTCCCGCCTCGCTCGCGACCACCAGGGTCACCGCTGTCCCGATGCCCACCGTCTGGCCGGGGGCGACGCTCTGCTCGAGCACGGTGCCGGGGGCGTTCTCCGTGTCCTCCCGCGTGGTGGTGTCCGCCGTGAGCCCGAGATCCTCGAGCATCTGCGTCGCCTCCTCGATGTTCAGACCGTCGAGGTTGGGCATCATCACGTTCCCGGTGGCGACCCACACCTGGACCTCGTCGCCCGGCTGTGCGGTGCTGCCGGCCTGAGGGCTGCTGCGGATGATCTGACCGGCCTCGAGCTTGGCGGCGTCCTCCTCGGCCGCCACCGCCATGGTCAGGCCGAGGGCCTCGAGCTCAGCGCGGGCCTTCTCGCGCGACTTGCCGCGCAGATCCGGCACCTCCACGGCCTGGGGGCCGGAGGAGACGGTGAGCACGACGGTGCTGTCGACGGGGGCCTGCGCCTCCGGCGCCGGATCGGAGCTGATCACGGTGCCCTCGTCCACCTCGGCGGAGTTCTGGTAGTCCACCTCGCCCTTCAGGCCGACGTCCTCGAGCAGGCCCAGGGCCTCGTCCTCGGTCTCGCCCACCACCGCGGGGACTGCGACCGTCTCAGGGCCGTCGGAGCCGAAGGGGTCCAGGAACCACAGTAGCGCTGCGACAACGCCCGCCACCGCCAGCAGCACCAGGGCGATCAGCCACCACGGGGTGCGGCGCTTCCGCTCTTCCTCGACCTCGCCGGGGCCGGACGGGACGACGGCACCGTTCTGTGCGGTGATGGGGCCGGTCTGCGCGGAGGCCAGGGCGGAGCCGTGCACCGGGCCGGCGGCCGCGGCTCCCACGGCTCCCGCACCGGCGATCCCGGCACCGGTCATCACCGGCAGCGCCTCGGTGGTGTCGTCCATCGGGGTCAGCACGGTGGTGGCCCCGGCGTCGGCCCCGGCGGGCACCGCCCCGGCCACGAGCACCGGCGCCCTGCCGGAGACCACGGCCGCGATGTCACGGGCGAACGCGACCGCGCTGGCGTAGCGCTGCTCGCGATCCTTGGCCAGGCCGGTGAGGATCACGGCGTCCATCTCGGGGGTGATCGCCGGGTTGAAGTGCGAGGGCGCGTGCGGGATCTCCCGCACGTGCTGGTACGCGATCGACACGGGGGTGTCACCGGTGAACGGTGGGCGTCCGGTGAGCATCTCGTACATCACGCAGGCTGCGGAGTAGATGTCGGAGCGCGCATCGACGATCTGGCCGCGCGCCTGCTCGGGGGAGAGGTACTGGGCGGTGCCCATCACGGCCTGGGTGGCGGTCATCGCGCTGGTGGCATCGGCCACCGCGCGGGCGATGCCGAAGTCCATCACCTTGACCTGGCCGGACTCGGTGATCATCACGTTGCCGGGCTTGATGTCGCGGTGCACGATCCCCGCGCGATGCGAGTACTCCAGGGCGCTCAGCAACGCGGCCATCACCTCGCCGGCCTGGGCGACGTCCATCGGGTCCTCGGGATCGATGAAGGCGCGCAGGGTGCTGCCCTCCACGTACTCCATCACGATGTACGGGATGGTCACCTCGGCACCGGTGAGGGAGGTGCTGTGCTCCTCGCCGGTGTCGTACACGGCGACGATCGAGGGATGGTTCAGCGAGGCTGCGCTCTGCGCCTCCCGGCGGAACCGCTCCTGGAAGCTGTCGTCCCGGGCGAGGTCCGACCGCAGCACCTTCACCGCGACCGTGCGGTGCAGGCGGGTGTCCTCAGCCAGGAACACCTCGGCCATGCCTCCGTGTCCCAGCACCCTTCCCAGGGTGTAGCGGCCTCCGAGGACCACGTTATCTCCACTCAATGCCAAACCGCCCTCGTGCCGTGGCCGACAACGACCGATTCGACCATGGTACGCGCTGACTCCAGCCCCTCTGCCGCTCCTCGGGGGGCACCGGCCGAACCGAGCGGTAGCCATCCCATCCCGCCGGCGACGGCCAGCGCGACCACCGCGATCAGCAGGAGCAGCAGCACCAGCCCCGGCACCGACAGCGGACCGATCCGGGCCCCGGTGGTGGTGCCCCGCACGGTGCGCTCGGAGGTCCCGGTGTCCACGCCGTCATAGCGACGGTCATGGCCGTCATGACCGTCGCGGCCGCTCTCGCGCGGGGCCGGGCCCGTTGCCTCCCCGCCCTGCGCGGCGGCCCCCGCAGGCACCGCGGCCCCGCCGGGAACTGCAGATCCACCGGGCGGGGGGAGCTCGGAGTGCGAGGAGGGTCGGGGAGCCGTGGACGCCGAGGACGCCGACAGCGCCGAGGGGCCGGAGGCGGCCGAGCGGGCCGACGGCCCCGAACGGTGCCGCACGCCCCGGCCGCGGCCCGACATCGGCAGCGGCATCGCGGCCGTGCGGGTGCCCGTGGGGGAGGCGCTGCCGGGCGATCCGGCGGAGCGCTCGGCGGCGCCCGAGCCTCCGGCGCCCGCCGGGTCGGCGCTGAGGGTGGGGATGGCCCCGGTGGTGAAGCGCGGTACGGCTCCGCGCTGGATGGCCTCCAGGATCCGGGCCACGGCAGCGGCCGAGCGCGGCCGGTTCGCGGGGGCCTTCGCCAGCGTCATCATCACCAGCCGCTGCAGATCCGGATGGATGTGCGAGGGCAGCTCCGGCGGTTGCTGCTTCACCTGCGCCATCGCTATCTCGACCTGGCTCGAACCGGTGAACGGGCGGTGCCCGGCCAGCATCTCGTAGGCCACGATACCCAGGGCGTAGATGTCCGAGAGCGAGGTGGCCTGCTTGCCCATCGCCTGCTCGGGGGAGAGGTACTGGGCGGTCCCCATCACCAGGCCGGTCTTGGTCAGTCGTGCCTGGTCGGAACTGCGGGCGATGCCGAAGTCGGTGATCTTCATCGACCAGTCGTCGCTCTCGTCCACCAGCACGTTCTCGGGCTTCACGTCGCGGTGCACCACGCCCTTGGCGTGGGCGGCGTCCAGGGCGCGCGCCAGGGTGATCAGCACGGGGATCACCCGGTGCTCCGGCAGCCCGCCCGGGTTCTCCTCGATGATGTCCGACAGCGGCCTGCCCGGGCACAGCTCCATCACGATGTAGGCACGCCCGTCCAGCTCGCCGTAGTCGTAGAGCCCTGCGATCGCATCGTGGGAGAGGGCGGCGGTGTGCCGCGCCTCGGCCCGGAAGCGCTTGAGGAAGCCGTCGTCGCCGGCATACTCCTCGCGCAGCACCTTCACGGCCACCTGCCGGTCCAGCTCCTGGTCGTGGCCCTTCCACACCTCGCCCATGCCGCCGGTGGCGATGAGGGAGTCGAGCTCGTAGCGTCCCTCCAGGACGAGGCCCTGCTTGGTCTTCATCGCCAGATCACCGCTTCCATGACTTCCTTCGCGATCGGGGCAGCCACCCGCGATCCGTACCCGCCCTCCTCGACGAGCACGGCGACGGCGACCTCTCGATCGCCCATCTGCGCGTACCCGACGAACCATGAGTGGGGTGCGCGTCCCTCGCCCCACTGGGCGGTGCCCGTCTTGCCGCCCACCTCGGCGCCCTCGATCCGGGCTGCGCTGCCCGTGCCGTTCTCGACCGTCTCGATCATCATCCCGCGCATCTCGGAGGCGTTCGAGGCGCTCAGCGGCTGGCCCACCTCGCGCGGGGTGAGCTCGGCGATCGAGGACAGGTCCGAGGTGCGCACGGACTGCACGAGCTGCGGCTCCATCACCACGCCGTCATTGACGAAGGCGGAGGCCACCATTGCCATCTGCAACGGGGTCACGCGCGTCTCGTACTGGCCGATAGAGGTGGTGGCCAGCTGGGCGCCGTCCAGATCGGTGCCCATCGTCGAGGCGGTCACCGCCAGTGGGATCTCCATCCGCTGCCCGAAGCCGAACTGCTCCGCGGTGGCCCGCAGCTGGTCCTCGCCCAGCTCCTGCCCCAGCAGGGCGAAGGAGGTGTTGCAGGACTGCCGCAGGGCGTCGGTGAGGGTGGAGGCGTCGTCCGGGCCGCACGGGGTCTGGTCGCCACCGGCGCGGTTGTTCATGATGGAGGAGGAGTTCGGCAGCTGGTAGGTGCCGGGACCGGGGATCACCGTCTCCGGTGTGTACTTCCCCGAGTCCAGTGCGGAGGCCGCCACCACCAGCTTGAAGACCGAGCCGGGCGGGTACAGGTCGCCGCCGGTGGCCCGGTTGGTCAGGGGGCGCGCAGGATCCTCGTTCAGCGCCGTCCAGGCGGCCTGCACTTCGGAGGAGCTGTGGCTGGCCAGGAGGTTGGGGTCGTAGCTGGGGGTGGAGACCATGGCCAGCACCGCGCCGGTGCTGGGGTCCAGTGCCACCACGGCGCCGCGCTGATCGCCAAGGGCGTCCCAGGCCGCCTGCTGTGCCTGGGAGTCCAGGGTGAGCTCGACCGTGGCGCCCTGCCCCTGCTCCCCGGAGAGGATGTCGGAGATGCGCTGGTAGAACAGGGCGTCGGCGTCACCGGAGAGGGTGTCGTTCAGCGCGCGTTCGATCCCGGAGAAGCCGTAGATCACCGAGTAGTAGCCCGTGACCGGGGCGTACATGGCACCGGGGTCGTAGGTGCGCAGGTAGCCGTAGGTGTCGCCGGACTCCTGCGAGCTGGCGATCGCGGTGCCGTCCACCACGATCGGTCCGCGATGGCGTCCGAACTCGTTGTAGATGGTGCGAGCGTTGCGGCCATCGGCGTTGAGACGGCCCTGGGCCACCACCTGGAAGTAGGTGGTGGAGGTGAAAAGCAGCAGGAACAGCATCCCCACCACGAGCCATACGTGACGCAGCGGCTTGTTCATGCCATCACCTCCGCTGGGGAGACGCGGGTGGAGCCGGGGACCTGGCGCGCCGCAGGACGGCGGGCTGCATCCGAGAGCCGCACCAGGATCCCGGCGATGATCCAGTTGCACACCAGGGAGCTGCCCCCGGCTGCCAGGAACGGCAGGGTCAGGCCCGTCAGCGGGATCACCCGGGTGATGCCGCCGACCACCACGAACACCTGCAGGGCGATCACGAAGCCCAGGCCGCCGGCCAGGAGGGTGCCGAAGCCGTCGGAGATGCCCACGGCCGCGCGCATCGCTCGCTGCACCAGCAGCAGGTACAGCAGCAGCACGGCGAAGGCCCCCACCAGGCCCAGCTCCTCCGCCAGGGAGGTGTAGATGAAGTCGGACTCCGCGTGGGGGACGACGTTCGGGCGTCCATCGCCCAGGCCGGCACCGGTGATCCCGCCGTTGGCCAGGCCGAACAAGCCGGCGTTGACCTGACCGCAGGCATCGAAGTTCTCCCGCGAGAGCGGATCCAGCCAGCAGTCGATGCGCCGGCGCACGTGCCCCATCTGGATGGCGGCGAACACCGCCGGCGGCAGGAACATCACCGCGCCGATCACCAGCCAGCTCAGACGGTCCGTGGCCACGTACAGCATCACCACGAACAGGCCGAAGAACATCAGGGAGGTGCCCAGGTCCGTCTGGAACACCAGCACGGCCATCGCGAAGCCCCAGGCCACCAGGATCGGTCCGAAGTCCGACCAGCGCGGCAGGTGGATGCCCAGCACCTTCGGCCCGGCCAGGGCCAGCGTGTCACGGCGGGCCACCAGGTAGCCGGCGAAGAAGACGGCGAAGGCGATCTTGGCGAGCTCGGCGGGCTGGAAGCTGTTGCCGGCGATGGAGATCCAGATGCGGGAGCCGTTGCGCTCGCTGCCCAGGCCCGGCACCAGCGGCATCAGCAGCAGCAGTGCCCCGGTGAGCGCGAAGATCCAGGTGTAGCGGCGCAGCCAGCGGTGATCGCGCAGCGCCACCAGCACGCCGATGCACAGCGCAGCCCCGAGCATCGACCAGATCATCTGGCGGTCCGCCATCGCGGTGGCCCGCGGCCCGTACAGGGTGTTGGCGGAGTCGATGCTGGCGATCACCGCCACCCCGAGCATGTTCAGCAGCACCACGATCGGCAGGATGGTGGGGTCCGCGTACGGGGCGCGCCACATCACCGCGATCTGCAGCAGCACGGCCACGACCGCAGCGCCGATGCCCACCTGCATCAGGTCGGCGGGCAGCTCCTCGAAGCGGCCCAGCCCCACCAGGGCATAGGCCGTCACCCCCACCGACACCGCGAAGGCCAGCAGCAGCGCCTGGGTGAGGCGGCGGGGCCGAGCGGTGTACGAGACGATGGTCGCCATCAGCTCGACTCGCCCTCGTCCGGAGGCGTGGCAGTGCGCTCCGGCCGCTCGGGAAGGGGCTCGACGCCGCCGGGAGCCTCCTCCGCGGGCTCGGAGGGAGAGGCCCCGCCGTCGGGCGTGCCGGTGGTGCTGTCGGTCTCGGTGGGCTCCTCCGTCCCGGGGGGAGGGGTGGTGGGGGCGGCGAGCTCGGCGGCGTTCTGCAGGCGCATCACGACTTCCTCGGCCGCGTCCCGGTCCGGCGTGGAGATGGTGCGCTGCACCTGGTCGCGCATGATCGGCGGCAGCTGCTCCAGCTCGATGTCCGTCACCTCGACGGGACTGGACAGCGGGATCGGGCCCAGGTCCTGGGCGAGCCCCTGGTAGATCACCACGTGGGTGCCGTCGGTGCCCACGAAGAACTGCTTCTGCGACCAGGCATAGGCCGACCACAGGGCTCCGGCCACCACGGCCAGCAGCAGCGCCAGGGTCACCAGGGCCGGCCAGGGGCTGCGACGAGGGGGCTCCTCCTCGGAGAAGTCCTCGTCGGCGTAGGGGGCCTCCGCCTCGCCTCGCGTGAGCGCGGCGGCCTTCGCGGCGGGCCCGGAGGCGGCTGTGGGCTGGTGGCGGGTGCGGGCCGCGGACCCGACGATCTGCGGTGCGGTGGACGGTGGCTCCACGCCGCGCGGGAGCCGGTCCAGGTCCAGCACATCGGCGATGATGCAGGTGATGTTGTCCGGCCCGCCACCCTTGAGCGCCATCTGCACCAGGGCGTCGGCGCACTCGTCCGGATCCTCGATCTCCTGCATCGTGCGGCCGATGGTCTCCAGGGAGACCAGGCCGGACAGGCCGTCGGAGCACAGCATCCAACGGTCGCCCACGTGCGCGGGGCGCAGGGAGAGGTCGAGCTCAGGATCGGCGTCGACATCGCCCAGCACCCGCATCAGCACGGAGCGCTGGGGGTGGCGCTCGGCCTCCTCCTCGGTGAGCCTGCCCTCGTCCAACAGTCGCTGCACGAAGGTGTGGTCCTTGGTGACCTGCGTGGTCTCGCCATCGCGCAGCAGGTACGCGCGGGAGTCCCCGATGTGGGCGAGGGCGAACTTGCCCTCGGTGCGCAGCAGCGCGGTGATGGTGGTGCCCAGGCCCGCCAGCTGCGGTTCGTCGCGGGCGCGCCGCAGGATCTCCTGGTTGGCGTCCAGCACCGTCTGCTCGAGGGCGGCGACCATGTCGGAGGCGGGGGTCTCGCTGTCCAGCCGCATCAGGCGGCCGATGGCCACGGAGGAGGCGACGTCGCCTCCCGCATGCCCGCCCATGCCGTCGGCCACGGCCAGCAGGTGGCTGCCGGCATAGCCGGAGTCCTGGTTGTTCGAGCGCACGAGGCCCACGTCGGAGCGGGCGGCGTACCGCAGTGCGATGGTCATCGCGGGCCTCGTCTCAGTTCGATCTCGGTGCGGCCGATCCGCACCTGGGCGCCGGGTCGGAAGGCCACGGCCCCCTCGATCCGACGGTCCGACACGAGCGTGCCGTTGGTGGATCCCAGATCCTCCACCATCCACTCACCGTCGCGCTGGAACACGCGGGCGTGCCGGTTGGAGGCGTAATCGTCGTCCAGCACCAGGGTGCACTCGGGGGCACGGCCGATGAGGACGGGTGTGGAGCCCAGGGTGAGGGACGTCCCGCGCAGGGGCCCGGCGGTGACCACCAGGGAGGTGACGGTGACCGTGGGATCGGTGCGCATGGCGCCCACGTTCGCCGGGTTCGCGGGATCGGCGGAGGGTCGCTGCTCGCGCCGCGGGTTCTTGCTGGAGCGGGTGACGACGGTGGTGCCGAACAGGTCGTTGCGCAGCACCAGCAGCACCGCGATCACGAACACCCACAGCGCCAGCACGAAGCCCAGGCGCAGGGCGACGATGGTCAGTTCGCTCATGCGCCGCTCACCACGTGGAGGGGCCCGCGTCGGGACGCAGCACGGTCAGTCGGGTGCGTCCGATCGTGACCAGGGAGCGGTCCTGGAGGGCCACAGGGGTGCGGATCCGCTCGCCGTCCACGAAGGTGCCGTTGGTCGAGCCGAGGTCGGTGGCGATCAGGGTGCCGTCCTCCTCGGTGCGCAGCTCGAGGTGGTGACGGGAGACCCCCGTGTCCTCGAGGATGATGTCGGCGTCGCCGCCCCGGCCGATCACGGTGACGGAGCCGGTCAGCAGGTACTGCTGGCCGTCGATCTCGACCAGGGGATGACCGGCGGAGCCGGACTGGGCGGCATCGGTGGCGGGCGCGGCGTTGCCCCGCTCGGTGCGGGACTCGGTCTCGAAGCGGCCGGGGCGCACCTCGTCGTCGTTCTCCAGCGTCACGCTCACCCCGCCCACGAACATGTAGCGCTGCTTGTCGGCGTGCTCGATGATCACCCGCTCGAGCTCCTCCACCAGTGTGTCCTGCCAGGAGGCGAAGCGCTCGAAGTCCTCGGAGTGGAGGTAGACGCTGTACACGTTCGGCGCCAGCGTGCGCGTGCGGTCGAGCACCTGGATCTGGTCGTCGCACTCGCGCTTGAGGCCCTGGGCCAGGTCCAGCGGCTTGAGCTGCCCCCGCCCCCGCGAGAACACGCTCGTCACGCCCCTGTCCAGGGTGCGCTCGATGCGATCCAAGATCCCCACGGCGGTCCTTCGCTCTCGTGCCTCCCGCTGCCGCCGGTCGGCGGAGCTTGCTTCCTCGTGAACGGGTCGATCGTATCGCGACGCGGCCCTGGCGACGGGGTGCGCACGGTCGGGAGCAGCAAGGGGTTCGTGCAGGTCTCGTAAAGGAGGAGGGGCCCGGCAGCAGCGTCATCACTGCCCCGGGCCCCCTCGCGGCACCAGGAGGATGCCGCCGGTGGTGCGATCAGTAGATGAGCACGCGCCTGTTCTTGATGAACCAGCCGCGGGTCCACAGCATGTCGCTGGCGGCGGTGGAGATCCGCGAGCAGCCGTGGGAGGCGGGGTAGGGAGGGATGCTGCCCGACCCATGGATGGCCCAGCCGCGGTCGTAATAGCCGGGACGGTACAGGTTCCCCAGCGGGCCCGTCTGCCAGCCCCGGCTGTACAGGCTGTACATCCGGAAGTCACCGGTGGGTGTGGTGGCCGTCTTCCACCGGCCCCCCGAGTAGTAGCGCTCCCCGCTGCCTGTGGACGTGTTCAGGACGTAGGAGAGCCTCCCCTCGGAGGTGGCGATGAGCAGCTGGGAGGACTTGCTGACCTCGAAGCCTGTCCCGCTGGTGATGCGGCGCCTGGGCTGCACCTTGCGCCGGATCGCATCGTAGGTGCGCGGCCCCACCACGCCGTCGCGGGTCAGCCCCGCAGCCTTCTGGATCGCGTAGACCGCCTGCTGGGTGAGGTGGCCGAAGCTGCCGTCGACGGTGCCCAGCCAGTACTTCAGGTTGGTGAGGTCCCGTTGGAGCGCCGTCACGGCGCTGCCGCGGGATCCCTTGCGCAGCACGGGCGCGGCGCTCGCGGGCGAGGCCCCGGCGGCCAGCGCCGCCCCCAGGGTGAGCGCACCCGTCCCCACCAGCAGGCTGCGCCGCGATGGTGAGAGGAGCCCGGAGTCCCGCACCTCCATGGGCGGTCCGTCCGCGGCGTCGAGCGGTGCCGGCGTGGCGTCGATGGTGAAGGCGTTCATTCTTCCCCCTGTGAGTGATGTGCATCCCCTGGAGCGGCGAGGCCGCATGGACATCATGGACTACCCAAGGAACAGTAAACAAGAGATAAAGCCGATGAATCTGTGAGCGGTGCAGATCGCTCTCATCGACGCAGGTCAGCCGGGTGGGGAGGGGGAGCTTCGATCGCCGGGATCGCGGTATGGGATCCTGGGCGCGTGGCCACCGACGAGATCCCCACCGACGCCTTCGACTTCCCCGTCGCCTTAGGGGTGAGCGACCCTGACGGCACTGTCCACACCCAGGGCGACGAGCGTGCGGTCTTCCCTCTGGCCAGTGTGTCCAAGCCGATCGCGGCGCTGGGCGCACTGATGGCCGTGGACCGGGGCCTGGTGGACCTCGACGAGCCCGCCGGTCCTGAGGGCGCCACCGTGCGACACCTGCTGGCCCATACGGCCGGGTACGGCTTCGAGGGGGAGGACGTCCTGTCCAAGCCCGGAGCGCGTCGCATCTACTCCAACACCGGCTTCGAGGTGCTTGCCGCCCACGTCGAGCAGGCCACCGGGTACGACTACCCGGAATGGATCGAGCAGACGGTCGTCCAGGGCCTGGAGCTGACCGACCTGGACGTCGAGGGCAGTCCCGCGGCCGGCTACCGCGGCAGCATCCGCGACCTGCTGGCCGTGGGGCGCGAGCTGCTGGAGCCCACCCTGATCCCGGAGGCGCTGTGGCGCGAGGCCACCACCGTGCAGTTCCCGGGGCTCTCCGGCATCCTGCCCGGCTACGGCAGGCAGAAGAACAACGACTGGGGGCTCGGCTTCGAGATCCGCGGGGACAAGCAGCCGCACTGGACGGGGAAGGGATCCTCCCCGCAGACCTTCGGCCACTTCGGCCAGTCCGGCTCCTTCCTGTGGGTGGACCCGGCGCGTTCCCTGACCGCAGCCTTCCTGGGGGAGGAGCCGTTCGGTGCCGTCCACCAGGAGAACTGGCCCGCGCTCACCGACGCGGTCCTGGAGCGCTTCGGCCAGGGGACATGATGCCGGCGCGGCCGAGGGTGCTCCGGTGAGCGCGCTGGACCTGCTGGACGAGTTCGGCTTCGAGGCCGCGGCAGTGGTGCTGGGCCCCGAGGGCGTCCGCGCCCAGCGCGGCGACCTTCGGCTGGTGCGGGCCTGGCGCTCCGTCACCAAGACGGTGACCGGACTGGCCTGCACGATCGCCCTGCAGGAGGGGCGGGTGCACCTCGACGACGAGGCCGGCCCCCCGGGCTCCACGCTGCGCCACCTGCTCACCCATGCCTCCGGCTGCACCTACGAATCGCCCACCGCCCTCCAGCCCCCGGGCCAGCGGCGCCACTACTCCAACTACGGGATCGACGAGGCGTCCCGCCACGTGGAGCGCGCCGTTCGCCGCGACTTCGGGGACTGGGTGGCGGAGCGGGTGGCCGGGCCGCTGGGGATGGACCACCTGGAGTGGACCGGCTCGGCCTCGGTAGGTGCCATGGGAACGCTCGAGGACCTCTCGCTGTTCGCTGCCGAGATGCTGCGCCCCACCATGCTGGAGCCGGAGTGGCATCGGCAGATGACCACCCCTCAGCTTCCGGAGCTGGTGGGCATCATGCCCGGCTTCGGCAAGCAGACCCCCAATCCCTTCGGGCTGGGCGTCGAGGTGCGCGGAACCAAGAGCCCGCACTGGACCGGCGCTCACAACAGCGAGCAGACCTTCGGCCACTTCGGCATGCGCGGCAGTGCGTTCTGGGTGGACCCCGTGGCTGACCTGGCCCTGGTGGTGGGCACTTCCCACGACTTCTGCGATGCCCACCGCCGCGTGATGCCGCAGCTGTCGGACGCGGTGCTGGCCGAGCACGGACGCGCCTGAGCCGCCACCGCTGTCGCCGATGCCAGCGGGTGGGGTAAGCCGATCACTGAAACGCTTTAGCATGGCCTGCACCCCGTGACGCGGGCCTCACCCCCTGGGTAGGCTCGATGGTCCGGAAGCCCACGACGACCCAGCGGTGCTGCGCCGCCCCGAGGAGCCCCTCCATGTTCGACGACAGGGAACTCACCGAGTCCCGGATCCGCCGCTTCGCCCAGGACAACCTGGCCGCGAAGATCTACCAGGAGCAGGCGGAGGTGCAGATCTCCGTCTACCGCGTCCCCGGGGAGCCGATCCCGCCGCGCGAGGCCATCGCCCAGCAGTACGAGCCGATCGAGCTGGGCGCCCGCCTGGGCCGCGCCTGGTCCACCACCTGGCTGCACGTCACCGGCACCGTCCCGGCCGAGTGGGCCGAGGACGGCACCTCCGCCTGCGAGCTGATCGTGGACCTCGACTTCACCGGCCAGCCCGGCTTCCAGGCCGAGGCGCTGGTGTTCACCCCCGACGGGGTGCCGGTCAAGGCGATCAACCCCTACAACCGCTACCTCCCGGTCCAGCCCGGCGAGCAGCTCGACTACTACCTCGAGTGCGCCGCCAACCCCATGGTCTCCGGCGGCTGGGCCTTCGCCCCCACGCCCCTGGGCGATCCCGAGACCATCCCGGATGAGGAGCTCTACCGGATCAAGGAGCTGCACCTGGCCCGCCGGGACGTGCAGATCTGGGAACTGGCCGAGGACTTCCGCGCCCTCGGCGGCCTGATGGTCTCCCTGCCGGAGAAGAGCCAGCGGCGCCACGAGATCCTGCGCGCCCTGGAGGCGGCCTGCGATGCGGCCGATCCGGACGACATGCCCGGCACCGCCCAGCTGGCCCGGGAAGTGCTGCGCCCGGCCCTGGACTCACCGGCCAGCAGTTCCGCGCTGACGGTGCTGGCCACCGGCCACGCCCACATCGACTCGGCGTGGCTGTGGCCCGTGCGCGAGACGGTGCGGAAGGTAGCGCGCACCTTCTCCAACGTGTGCACCCTGATCGAGAACGATCCGGACATCACCTTCTCCGCCTCCTCGGCCCAGCAGTACAAGTGGCTCAAGGACCGCTATCCCGAGCTGTTCGCCCGCATCCAGGAGCGCGTGGCCGAGGGTCGCTTCATGCCGGTGGGCGGCATGTGGGTGGAGTCGGACACCAACATGCCCGGCTCCGAGGCGATGGCCCGTCAGTTCATCGCCGGCAAGCGCTTCTTCCTGGAGAACTTCGGGGTGGAGACCCGCGAGACATGGCTGCCGGACTCCTTCGGCTACTCCGCGGCCCTGCCCCAGATCACGGCCCTGGCCGGCCACGAGTTCTTTCTGACCCAGAAGGTCTCCTGGAACCAGATCAACACCTTCCCCCACCACACCTTCCGCTGGGAGGGGATCGACGGCACCAGTGTGTTCACCCACTTCCCGCCGGCCGACACCTACAACGGCATGCTCTCGGGGGAGGAGCTGGCCTACTTCGAGCGCAACTTCAAGGAGAAGGGCCGCTCCAGCATCGGCATCGACCTGTTCGGCTGGGGCGACGGCGGCGGCGGGCCCACCCGCGAGATGATGGCCGCCGGTCGTCGGGCCGCTGACCTCGAGGGCTCCCCGAAGGTCGAGTTCGGCAGCTCGCAGGAGTTCTTCGAGCGGGCCCGTGACGAGTACCCCGACGCCCCGGTGTGGAACGGCGAGCTGTACCTCGAGCTGCACCGCGGCACCTTCTCCGCCCAGCCCGGCACCAAGCAGGGCAACCGCCGCAGTGAGCACCTCCTGCACGAGGCGGAGTTCCTGGCCTCCCTGGCCGCGATCCGCACGGGCCACGAGTACCCCCATGACCAGCTCGAGGCCATGTGGGAGGACGCGCTGCTGAACCAGTTCCACGACATCCTCCCGGGCTCCTCGATCGCCTGGGTGCACCGGGACGCCGAGCGCAGCCACGCCGCGCTCGCAGAGCGGGCCGGTGCGATCATCGAGGAGGCCCTGGCGGCACTGGGTGGCGCGACGGTCGATGCGTCGGCCCCCGAGGCCCTGGTGACCGCCGCCGATGAGGCCGACGACCCCGACCGCGCCGTCGACGGCCCGACCCGTGAGGGAGAGGGCGCCGGGCAGGTGCTGGTGAACACCGCACCCGTGGCCCGTCGCGGTGTGCCCGCCTACGGTGCAGGATCTGTGGAGACCGCGCAGGAGGCCGTGGTGGTGGTCCGCGAGGGCGACCGGATCACCGTGGAGAATGAGTCCCTGCGGGCCGTGCTGGACGCCTCCGGCTCCCTCGTCTCGCTGCAGGACCGGGCCACCGGGCGCGAGTCCATCGCCCCCGGCGCCCGCGGCGCCCTGCTCCAGCTGCACCGCGACACGCCCAACGCCTGGGATGCCTGGGACATCGACGAGTTCTACCGCCACGTGGTGCGGGACCTCGATGCACCCACCGACGTGCAGGTCCGTGAGGACGACGGCGGAGTGCGGGTGGCCTACACCTACAGCACGGCGCTGGCCGAGGATGCCGGCAGCGCCGAGACCCGGGGCGTGACCGGTGCGGGCTCCACCATCGTGAAGACCTTCGTGCTGCGCCCCGGCGACACGGCCCTGGAGATCGTCAACGACCTGGACTGGAAGGAGCGCAAGAAGGCCCTCAAGCTCGCCTTCCCCCTGGACGTGCGCGCCGCCTCGATGAGCAGCGAGATCCAGTTCGGCCACGTGGACCGACCGGTCCCGGTGAACACCAGCTGGGACTTCGCCCGCTTCGAGACCTGCGCGCACCGCTGGGTGCACGTGGCCGAGGGGGACTACGGGGTGGCGATTGCCAACGACTCCACCTACGGGCACGATGTGCTGCGCACCGTCCGTGAGGACGACGGCGGCACCACCACCACCGCTCGCCTCACCCTGGTGCGGGCCCCCGAGTACCCCGATCCGGGAGCCGACCACGGCCGGTACACCATGCGGGTGTCGGTGCGCCCGGGCGCCGGGGTGCGCGAGGCCGTCGAGGAGGGCTACCGGATCAACCTGCCCGAGCGGTACGCTCCCGCCGCCGCGGCCCGGGCGATCGCCGCCCCGCTGGTCAGCGTGGATGCGCCCAATGTGCTGGTGGAAACGGTGAAGCTGGCCGAGGATCGCTCCGGTGACCTGGTGGTGCGCCTGTACGAGTCCGAGGGTGCGAGAGCGGTCGCCTCGGTGGTGCTCGATGAGGCGCTCGCCGGTGGCGAGGTCGCCGTGGTGGACCTGTTGGAGCGCCCCTTCGACGAGCACGCCCCGGCCTTCCGCTCCGCGTTCGAGCAGGGCGGCGACGCCGACCAGAAGGGCGCGGTCGGGCTGAACTTCCGTCCGTTCGAGATAAAGACGCTGCGCATCTCCCGCCAGGGCTGATCCGTCCGCGCTGGGGCTTAGCAGTCCTGTTGGGGCTGTGCGGCCCTGCCCGGCTGGTCGCCTTCTCGCGCCGCACGCCCCGTCTACATTCCTGTGCAGGCGGGGCGTGACTGCTGTCCAGGCCCGCTCATCCTCATCGCATTCGTTCAGGCGGGGTGTGACTGCTGGTGGGACGTATGTGAGGCGTGAACGTCCTTACCGGTCCGTAGGCGCTGATTTCGTCCCGCAGTTTGCGAAGCAGGGCAAAGCCGGCAAGCCTGGTGCTGGTGCTGGTGCT